>DATGFU010000152.1:0-1903 GCA_035308865.1 Allostellaceae bacterium
TCGCTGCCAACGCGACTCTCGGCGATATCGCGCGGACGTGCGGGAAGCTGGCGTCTCGTCACCCGAGCGGTGCGGTCAGGATCGACGTCACCTTGCCCCGCTCGGCCGGCTCGCCACACGCGGGCGGGAACGCCGCCTTCAACTGAGTAGTTTCCGAGTCTGTCGGAAGGTCCCGCCGGCGCTCTATACTGAAGAAGATCATCGAGATCCAAGGCTGTTACCGGACGACGAGCACTTGATATTCCGGCAGCCGCAACTCGCCACAAACACGCCGAGGCATTGCTGATGATTGTCGGCCAACCGCGGCGGCGATGAGGCCAGCCTTTCGCGCCACCTCACTCAGGAGTTCATGTCATGAGCCTCGGCACCATTCTGCTCATTGTCCTCGTCCTGCTCCTGATCGGCGCTCTGCCGCGATGGGGATACAGCTCGAACTGGGGCTACTTCCCCAGCAGCGGGCTCGGACTCATCCTCGTCATCATCGTCGTCCTTGTTGTGATCGGACGAATCTAGCTCAACCGACCGCGCCGACCCGATCGCTTCGGCGACGAGCCTCCGCTCGACCGCCCCGCGATCGGTCCCAAAACCGCTCGATCAAAGGAGACCGACATGTCCAAGCGAAATATCACGTCGACCCTCACGCTGCTGACGCTCTTGCTCGCCGCGCCGCTGCTCGGGGCCTGCCACACCACGGCGGGCGCCGGCCAGGACATCTCCGACACCGGCAAGGCCATCCAGAAGGATGCGGACCAGCACACCCCGTAATTCGCCAGGAAATCGAGGAGCAGACCGATGGACAAGGACCGCATCGCCGGATCGATCAAACAGCTCAAGGGCTCGATCAAGGTGGCCATCGGCGGGGCCGTTGGCGACGCCAAGCTGCAGGTCGACGGAGAGGCCGACAAGGCCGAAGGCAAGATTCAGAACATCGCCGGAGCGATCAAGGATTCCGTCAAGCCATGAAGCGGGTCCGGCTGCTATGCATGCGCTCCCGAACCGGCGACGCGACTTGATGCCGGTCACGCCCGGCTAGTGTTGTGACTCCGACGGTTGTTGCCTCTTTGTCGTCATGGCCGGACTTGTTCCGGCCATCCACGTCGAGCTGCTTGGCTGCTGCACGACGTGGATGCCCGGGACGAGCCCGGGCATGACGGTTGGGAAGCTAAAGGAGCCATTCGTTAAAGTCAGGACACTAGCACCATGAGCTTCTGATGGATGCGCTTGCACCCGGCCCGGTAACAGCACCGAAGCGGCCGAAACTGCTTCAGGTCATGGGCCCCGGCCTGATCACCGGGGCCTCGGACGATGACCCGAGCGGCATCGCCACCTATTCGCAGGTCGGCGCGCAGTTCGGCTACGGCCTCGCCTGGACCCTCCTCTTCAGCTATCCGCTGATGGCGGCAATCCAGGAAATAAGCGCGCGTATCGGCCGCGTCACCGGGTTCGGCGTCGCGGGGAACCTGCGCCGCCATTATCCGGCGTGGCTCTCGGGCGGCCTCGTCCTGCTGCTGCTGATCGCCAACGTCATCAATCTGGGTGCCGATCTCGGTGCGATGGGCGCAGCCCTCAGGCTGCTCATCGCCGGCCCCGCGCTGCTCTATGTCTGCGCGTTCGGCCTGCTCTCGGCGGCGCTCGAAATCTTTACCCGCTACGCGCGCTACGTCTCGATCCTGAAATGGCTGTGCCTGTCGCTCTTCAGCTACGTCATCTGCGCGTTCGTCGTGAAGGTGCCGTGGGGCACCGTCGGCTGGGCGGTCGTCTGGCCGCCGCTGTCGCTCAAGGCGGATTATGTCGTCGCGATCGTCGCGGTGCTCGGCACCACGATCAGTCCCTATCTGTTCTTCTGGCAGGCCGAGCAGGAGGTCGAGGATGACAAGGAACGGCCGGGCTCGCGCCCGCTGGT
>DATGFU010000153.1:0-6674 GCA_035308865.1 Allostellaceae bacterium
CTCGCTGATGAAGCTGATCGCGGCGCTCGACGCCGCCGGCATCGAGCGGACGAGTTTCGGGGCGCTCGCGCGGGAGGCCGCATGATCCGCGCGGCGACCATTCTCGGCCTCTTCGGCATCGCGCTCTTCACCTGCCTCATCATTTACGAGGGCGCCGCGCCGGTCGGGCTGGTGCTGCTGGGCGCCGGGTTCGGCCTCGTCTGGGCAAGCGCCTTCCATGTCGTGCCGATGGTCGTGAACGCGCAGGCTTGGCGCGTGCTCTTCGTTGCAGGCCCGGCGCCGTCGCTCGCCCAGATGACCTTCGCCGTCTGGATCCGCGAATCGGTCAACGGGCTGCTGCCGGTCGCGCGGATCGGCGGCGAGGTCGTGTCCTACCGCGTGCTGACCCGGATGGGCTTCAAGCCGGTGCCGGTCGCGGCGAGCCTCATCTCCGACATCACGCTCTCGATGGTGAGTCAGTTCCTCTACACCGTCGCCGGCCTCGTCATGCTGCTCGTCCGGATCGAGGACGCGGCCGTGGTGTGGCGCGTGACCGGCGGCCTTCTCGTCTTCATTCCGATGCTCGCCGGCATGTTCGCGATCCAGCGGATCGGAATCGTCAATCTCGGCGCCCGGCTGGTCGGCACCCTGTTCGGCGACCGCTGGAGCGAGCTGGTCGGCAATGCCAGCCGTCTCGACCGGGTGCTGCGGCTGGTCTATCGCAGGCTCAGCCGGGTCATGCTCGCGGTGGGCTGGCAGCTGCTCGGATGGTTCCTGGGGACCGGCGAGATTTGGCTCGCCCTCCGCTATCTTGGACATCCGGTCGATCTTTACGATGCCTTCCTACTCGAGTCCACGGCCCAGGCGATCAGTTCGGCCGCCTTCGTGGTGCCCGGCGCGATCGGCGTGCAGGAAGGCGGGTTCATGCTGTTCGGTACCATGTTAGGGCTCGATCCGGAGGTCGCGCTGGCGGTTGCGCTCGCCCGTCGAATCCGTGACATTCTCGTGTTCGTCCCGGGACTTGTGCTGTGGCAGATCGGTGAAGCCCGGCGGCTCGCCGTCCGTCATCCGGCCGAATAGCGCTTGCGTCCGGGCAAACTGTGGCCTGTCGGCTACACCGCCCCGCAACTGGATGACAATAATGTTACATCATACGTCCGCTATGTTGACGGCTGAGCGCGATGTGACTTAGGGTGCGAGCCGTTCCGGAGGCGGGGGCCGGCACACGGGGGATGAAAAAGTCACGATCCTTCCTGCCCGTCCTGGTCTTCCGAGACGCGAGTTCACGACTTAGAGGGACCAAAGATGCCCCCAATGCATAAAGTGGCGCTCGGCGCCGTCGTCGGCGCGACTCTGCTCGCCGCCGGCCCGGCAGGTGCCCAGACCGCCACCGTCTCAAAGCAGATCGACTCACTGCAGCAGCAGATCCAGGCGATGCAGCAGCAGCTTCAGGCGCTGCAGTCGCAGGTCCAGCAGAGCCAGGATGCGGCGAAGCAGGCCCAGGCGCAGGCCGCGGCCGCGCAGGCTGCAGCCGCGAACCCGCCGGCACCGACCGGCCCCCACGTGACGCAGACCGCCGGCAATCACTTCGGCCTTTCGAGCGCCGACGGGAAGAACACCATCGAGCTCACCGGCCGCTACCAGATGGATTTCGGCGACTACGTCAGCTACGACAAGGCCAGCGACCATACCTCGCCGAATTACCTCAACAGCGGCGTCAACGCCCGGCGCGCCCGCATCGGCGTGACCGGCTTGTTCGGCGGCGACTGGAAATACTGGCTCATCTACGATTTCGGCGGGTCGTCCGACAGCTTCAACCCGCTGGTCCCCGGTTCGGGCTCGTCGGGCATCGAGAACGGCTATGTCGAGTACACCGGCTTCAAGCCGTTCGTCATCGACCTCGGCTACATGGACACGCCCTACACGCTCGACGAGCCGACCGGTTCGAACGACATCATGTTCATGGAGCGCGCTTCCGTCCAACAGCTCGCCGCCAACATGGCAGCCGGCGACAATCGTGCGGCCTTCGGCGGCCACTGGAACGACGACCGGGCCTGGGTGGGCGTCTACCTGACCGGCCCGACCTCGGGTGCCCTGCATTCGCTGGCTCAGACCACGCTCGCGCCAGCCGCCTCGGCGACCGCGACCCAGTCCTGCCCGGTCGCGACCAAGTCCGGCAAGACTGCGGCGACCTGCACCATCGATCAGGTCTACACGGCCGGCTTCGGCGGCTCCGCGGAGCAGCTCGGCGCATTCGGGCGTGTGGCCTATCAGGTGCTGCAGAGCGACGACTACTCGCTCCATATCGGCGCCGATGTCGAAGGCTTGATCCAGCCGCCGCACACGAGCTCGGGCGTCCGGGGCATCAGCTTCTCCGACCGGCCGGAGCTGCGCATCGATCCGACCACCCTCATCGGCCTGTCGATCTCGGGCGTCAGCGGCGCCGCGGTCTACAGCGGCGAGGCGGCCGGGCAATTCGGTCCGGTCTTCGTGCAGGGTGAGTACTACGGCTTCAACATCAGCCGCGATGTCGGAACCGACATCGACTTCGACGGCGGCTACATCGAGACTGCGGTCTCGCTGACCGGCGACGTCCGCAAGTACAACCCGTCGTCGGGCGCCTACTCCATGCCCAAGCCGGCGGCTCCGTTCGCTTGGGGCGACGGCGGCTTCACCGGTCCCGGCGCCTGGGAGCTGGCCTTCCGGTATAGCTGGGTCGACCTCAACCAGGGCACGGAGATCTCGGGCGGCAAGGTCGTCGGCAATGGCGGCGACCAGCGGGTCTATACCTTCGGCGTGAACTGGTACGTGAACAACAACGTCCGGTTCGACTTCGACTACCTGCACGGCGACATCGACAAGGCGGTCGGCGTCGGCTCGCCGGTGACGAGCTTCGCGCCGGGCGGCCAGAGCTTCGACGCCGTCGCGGTGCGCTCGCAGTTCATCTGGTAAGACCCGTCTCCGCGGGTTTCCGAGAGCCGCCGGGCAGGTCTCCTGCCCGGCGGTTTTCTTTTGTGATTCGGTGACGTGATATCCCTGCCGATCCGCTTGGTATTTCCAATTCACATGTGAGATACGTCCATCAGGCGTGTTGTCTGGATCGCATCCGTATGATCTTTTCAATTCCACGAATTGGCCTGTTTTCAAGCCACTTCTGGAGTTTCAGGTCCCGGGGCCAGCTGCCGTTTCCTCCAAAACGGCCTGCCGCCGGCGGAAGGTGGATGGATCGTGGTTCCGGAAACACAAGATCGTGTCGTTGAATTGGAGCGCCGCTACGCAGAGCTCGACGGCGCCGCGTTGTTGCGTGCCCTCGTCGAGGTCGAGTTTCCCGGCCGGATCGCGCTGATCTCCTCCTTCGGAACCGAATCCGCGCTGCTGCTGGCCCTCGCCGCCGAGGTCGACCGTTCGCTGCCGGTCATCTTCATCGACACCGGCAAGATGTTCCCCGAGACGCTCGAATACCGCGACCAGCTCGTCGAGCGGTTCGGCCTGACCGACGTACGGACGATCGCTCCGGCGCCTGTGGCGGTTGCGTCGCTCGATCCCGACGGCCAGCTCTGGTACTACGATTCGGATGCGTGCTGCCGGCTGCGCAAGGTCGAGCCGCTGGCGCTCGCGCTGCCGGGGTTCGACGCCGTCCTGTCCGGCCGCAAGCGTTATCACGGCGCGCTCCGCCAATTCATGCCGCGCTTCCAGGCGGTGGATGGTCGGATCAAGATCGATCCGCTGGCCCACTGGTCGCAGGCGCGCGTGTCGGACGAGTTCTTCTGCCGCAACCTGCCGGCGCACCCGCTGCAATCCGAAGGCTACGCCTCGATTGGCTGTGAGCCCTGCACGATCCCGGTCGACAGCCGGGCGCCCGCGAGGGCCGGACGCTGGGCCGGCATCGCCAAGACGGAATGTGGCATTCACCTGCCCGCGACGGGGCACGCCTTCGCGGCCGAGTGACGGCTTAACGCTTACCGTAGCGCCGCGATTGCCTTCGCCGGATTGATCAGCGTCCGGCGCCCGTCTTCCGTGCGGTCAGACGTCTTGAGAATGAGTTCCGTGACCTCGGTGGGCTTCAGCGAGGGTTTGAGCGCGATCAGCTTGGCTGCGAGGTTCGTCACCTCCGGCGCCGCCATCGACGTGCCCGAGAGGGCGAGATGAGTCCCTCCCGGGACCACGCTGTCGACCTGGTAGCCGTCGGCATGGACCTTGACCGTAGGGCCGTAGCTGGTGAAGGGCGCCTCGTCGCCGGCCCCGTCCACCGCCCCCACGACGAGCAGGTTCGGCAGATCGATCGCGGCCGGGATCGTCTCGGTGAAGCTCGCGTCCCGGTTGGAGTTGCCGGCGGCGGCCACGAACAGGATGCCCGGCGCCGAGGCGATGGCGCCCGCCAGCCCGCGCTTCGTCGTCTCGAAATAGTCGCGCGCGATCATCCGCCGATCGTCGGGCGACTTGCCGACGCCGCAGACCTCGAGGTCGTGCTCGACATCGAGCACCGAGCCGCCCCAGCTCATGTTCACGACGCGCGCGCCGTGACTTTTCATGAAATCGACGAAGCTCTGCATGTCGTGGGCGTCGCGCTCGACGAGTTCCTGGCTCGGGCAGGGATCGGGCAGCAGCGTGTAGCCGAACTCGATACGGCCGACGAGGAGGCGGGCGAAGGGGTTGCCCGCAACCGCGATGCCGGCGACATGCGTGCCGTGGACGTAGTCGCCTGCAAGGTTCAGCTCCTCGATGGCACCCTTGTATTGGTCCTGCGGCAGGGTCGACAGGAAGTGCTTCACCTCGCCGGCCTCGGGGCTGTCGATGTCCGACTCCAGATCGGAGAATCCCTTGAGCCGGGCGGTCATTGCCGTCAGGTGGCCCTTCATCTGCTCCGGAATGGGGGCAAGCTCGCCCGTCGACGGCCGGGCATAGCGGTCGAAGGCGATGAGCGCGGGCATGCCGGACTCCATGACCACGCGGCCCGGAAAGAGCTTCGTGTCGATGCCGCTGTCCCAGATCCCGATCGTCACCGGCTTTGCCGGCGCGTCCGGCGGCAGGGTCGCCGCGCGGGCTGTCCAGATATCCGGCTTTTCCACCTTGTGTGCCGCAATATAGGCGCCGTACGTCTCGATCAGCGTCTGTTTCAGCGGCAGAGCCAGGGTCAGCGCCCAGCGCGCCGAGATGAGGCTAGGGGCCAGGTCCGAGCTGAGCGTGCCGGTCTTGTCCACCGTCGGCTGCATCACGTCGCGGACCTGACCCAGGATCAGCGTTTCTCCGATCAGCTCGTTGCGCTCCTTGGCGCCCTTGATGTCGTTCTCGATGACCGTGTAGGGCATCGCCGAGAGCTCCGCCGCGACGCCTTTGCCGACCGCGGCGAAATAGGCCGGCGAATTGACCGGCGCGCCGCCCTTCACGGCCGCCACGATCGCCCGGATCTGCTGGCCCGAGAGCAGCTTGTCGGCGGGTTTTTCCTGCAGCGCGCGGATCTCGTTCGAGAGGCTTAGCGCGTCGTCGTAGCGCCCCTCGATCAGATCCAACGTGGCGAGCTCGCCCAGCAGCTGGCGATGAGTCGCCTTGTCGTCGATCTCGTAGTCGTTCAGCACCGCTTCGACATCGCGCCGGACCGAAGCGGCGAAGGGTGCGAACAGGGCCGGATTGCGCACCATCTCCTCAAGCTTGCCGGTCACCGCGTAGCTGAAGCGCGGCAGGTCGGCTTCGCGCGAGATATGCTGCTTCTCGGCAGCAACCGCAGGCGCCGCGACGGCCAAAACGAGCGCGGCGGCGATCAGCCTGATCAACATGGACGAAGCTCCCGCGAGGTTCGGGCGCGGACGCTAGCGAAACCGCGCCTCCCGGTCCAGGCGCGGCATTATGTAAAATCGTTCATGTAGACGGGGAAGATGGTGGGCGCGGCAGGATTCGAACCTGCAACCAGACCGTTATGAGCGGCCGGCTCTAACCGTTGAGCTACACGCCCGGGATAGCCGTGCCTTAGATAGCCGAGCGCACCCGGGGGCGCAAATATCGGGTCACGCCGGCTCGGGCAGCGGCAGCGGTGCGGGATCGGGGGTGCCTGGCGCATCCGCGCGCCCCGGCCGCGCGGCGAAGCGAGGACGCCAGAAGCTTCGCTCGACGAAGCCGTAGAGCAACATCGCCATCGGCAGCGAGATCGCGAGGGTTGCGAGGAAGAGCAGCGTCCCCTCCGGCACGCCGTGGCCCGCGAGTCGCGGAAAGACGAACGGGTGGACAAGGTAGAGCCCGTACCCGCACAAGCCGCAAACTTGCAGCGGCGGCCAGCCGGAGACTCGGGCGGTCAGCGCGGCTCTGGGCACCTGGGCGGCGAGCACGAGCGCGGCGGCGGCGAGGCTGGTCGGCACGAGATGGCTCCAGACCCAGGCATCGGTCGCGGCCTTAGTCCCGAGCCACTTTGCCAGCGCCAGCCGATACGAGGTCGCCGACAGGAAGATGCCGGCGAAGAACAGCAGCGATATGGCATCGGCCGTCCATCGGCCGCCGCGCGAGTCGGCGAGCCTCGCGAAGAAGCCGGAGCGGCGGAACGCCGCCGCCGAGATCCCGCAGAAGAAGGGGAAGGCATAGAACGCCATGCGCTCGGAATTGCCGTAGACGCTGAACCGATCGGGCGTCACGAACCGATCGACCGCCAGCCCCATGGCAAGCACCAGCCCGGCAAAGAGCAGCGGGCGCCGCCGGGCCAGCGGTGC
>DATGFU010000154.1:0-9669 GCA_035308865.1 Allostellaceae bacterium
GACCTCGCGCCATTCGCCGTGGGTGATGATGTAGAGTTCGTCGTTGCGGATGGCGTTCAGCACCATCTCGCCGACCCGCTCCGGCTCCATCCACAGATCCGAGACCTGTCGGCGCCCCAGAAGCTCGGCCGCCCGCCCGAACCCCTCGCTCGGCTTGAACCGCTCCGGCCGGTTCATCGCCAGCTCGTGGATGCGGCTCTTGATCGGTCCCGGACACAGCACCGAGACGCCGACGCCGTAGGGCGCGAGGTCGCCGCGCAGCGCCTCCATGAAGGCGATCACCGCCGCCTTGCCGGTGGCATAGATCGCGAAGTTCCCCGGCATCGGGCAGATGCCCGCGAGCGAGGCGGTGCTGACCACATGGCCGCCCTCGCCGTGCTTGCGGATGCGCGGCACGAAGGTCTGCACGCCGTTGATCACGCCGCCGAGATTGACGCCCAACCCGAAATCCCAGTCGTCATAGCTCGCCTGGTCGAGCGGGCCCTCGATACCGACCCCGGCATTGTTGACCAGGATATGGACTCTGCCGAAGCGCCGCTCGGTCTCGTCGGCGGCATCCGCCATCGCCGCGCGATCCGTCACGTCAAGACGGATCGGATGGACGTTGCGGCCCGCCTGGATGCTCTCGAAATACCCGATCGCCTCGTCCAGATGGTCTTGCCTCAGGTCGCCCAGCACGACCTTGGCGCCCGCCGCGACCAGCGACTTGGCGATTCCCAACCCGATCCCGCTCGCCCCGCCGGTGACGAAGGCGACCTTCCCCTCCACGTCCTTCATGCGCGCGTCCCTCCTGGATGCATGCTAGCCAGAGATCGGTGACTCGTCATTCAGTTTTATCGTCGGGTCCGACCCAGCGGCCGCGCACCCCGTTACATCGATATAATCTGCAACAAACAGGCAACGGTGTTGAAACACCGCACTAGGCAAGCCGGCAGGATGTTGGTATATCAGATGTCAGAGATACGCACGGATCCGCAGGCTCAACTGCGGACGCAAGGCACGGTCGACCAGCCGGCCGTTCGGGCTCGAACGGAACGGCGCGATCGGTACGCAGAGGGAAGGCCGGGCCAAGCGAAAAACAATTCCAGGCCACCGTCAAACCAGGGGAGGACGGAACGTGCAGCCGACGAGCGTTCAGGGGATATTTCCCAGGAAATTTCTATCTAAAATTGGCCGCCAAGGCCGTTTCGTCGCCGTCCTGATGGCGACAACCATCCTAGGATCTCTGGCGTTTGCCATGCCAGGCTTCGCGGACGAAGCCTCGGACATCCAATCGCTCAAGGACGAGAACGCCGCTCTCAGGGCGCGGCTCGACAAGATGCAGAAGGCCATCGACGCGCTCATGTCGCGGCCGGCCGCCGGCGGCGGGGCCAGCGCCGCGCAAGTGAACGCGGCGCAGGCGGCCGCGGCGGAGGCTGCGGCGGCGAAGGCGGAGGCCCAGGCCGCGGCGGCGCAGGCGCAGGCGACGGCCGCAACCGCCCAGGCCCAGGCGGCCGCGCAGCAGGCGGCGGCCCAGCAGGCGGCTGCAAAGGACAAGCCCTTCCTCGCGCGCAAGGGCGACAAGGGCCTGACCTTCACCACGCCCGGCGGCGAAATCACCGCCTACGGCCAGCTCGACATCTCGATCGACGACATCACCAAGGGACTCGACGGCAAGAGCGTCGGCGGGGTCGGCCCGATCGGCCGAGTCGGGTGGCAGCCCGACGTCTCCACGAACATCTCCTATATCGGCGTCCGCGGCTTCCAGAATCTCGGCGATCAGCCCTTCAAGCTGGTCTACCAGCTCGAGACTCAGATCGACATCGCGGCTACCTCCGGCATCGGCGAATCCGGCAGCCAGGAGAGCAACCAGGTCAAGGGGGCCCTGACCTCCCGCAACAGCTATGTCGGATTGTCGAGCCCGGATTGGGGCACGATCGACATCGGCAAGACCGATGCGCCCTACAAGCAGTCGACCGCCCGAATGAATGCGTTCAACGGCATGATCGGCGACTATGCGGCGGTCATGGGCAACACCGGCGGCGACAACCGTGTCGAGTTCGGCACGCGGCTGGACCACTCGATCTGGTACGAATCGCCGAACTGGAGCGGGCTCAAGTTCAACCTGCTCTGGTCGCCCGGCCAGAACCGCGCCAGCAACAGCGACAACCTCGCCTCGGGCGAATCCGACTGCACCGGCGGCAACATTCCGGGCAGCGGCGGTATCTTCGCCATCAGCGGCGCATTTGCCTGCAACGACGGATCGTTCAGCGACGCGGTCAGCACCTCGCTGACCTACGAGAATGACGGGTTCTATGCCGTCGCCGCCTACGAGCGGCACTTCAAGGTGAACCGGCAGAGCGATATCACCGGGCTCTACGTCAGCGCGCCGCCCCTTCTCTACAATCAGGACGTGGCCGACGAGGACGCCTGGAAGATCGGCCTGCAGTACGTTTCCGCCGAGACCGGCACGACCGTCAGCGGCATCTTCGAGGACCTGCACCGCTACGTTCCGTCCGATCTCGCATGGCAGAACGAGCGGCAGCGCATCGGCTGGTGGCTGGCCGTCACGCAGAAGGTGTATGGGAACGACACCATCAATGTCGGCTGGGCGCATGCCGGCCAGACCCCCGGCGACCCCTGCCAGCACAACGACTGCCTGATCGCGGCGCCGCTCGGGACGATCTTCAATTCCGGCACCGCCGGCCCCGACGTCGACAATTCGGCGAACATGGTCACGGTCGCCTACAAGCACGATCTCGGCGACAGCCTGACCGTCTATCTGGACTGGGCGGCCGAGTTCAACGGCAACTATGCGCACTATGATCTGGGCGCGGGCGGCCGTGCGGTCACGACGGACTGCCACGATGCCTTCAGCGCGACCGGCGACGAATTCTCGACCCCGCATTGCTGGACCGGCGGTCAGCTGATGGGCGTGTCGGTCGGTTTGAACTACAAGTTCTGATGATCGAACAGTATTGACCGCGCCGGCTGCGAGGCCGTTCCGGATCCGGTTCATCCGGAACGGCCTCTTCGCCGGGCGACGAAGATACAAGCGGTTACCAAACAAGGGTGCGTGATTCGCCTGTGGATCCGGCACTCTCTCTGGATTACAGTCAGGCAAAAGTTGGCATACAAGATGCCACGAATAGAGCCGGGTTAACCTGCCGGCCGCGTCCTGGACCCGGTCGGACGCGAGCGGCACCAACGACCAGGACCAAGGGAGCCGAGCATGTCCGAGACGCCGTCAGCCTCCGCACCCAATCGCTGGGGTCAGCTCATCGTCGGCATCATCTGCATGACGATGATCGCCAACCTGCAATATGGGTGGACCTATTTCGTCGACCCGATGGACCAGCAGAACCATTGGGGCAAGGCGGCGATCAGCCTGGCCTTCACCACCTTCGTCGCGACGGAGACGTGGCTGGTGCCGATCGAGGGCTGGTTCGTCGATCGTTACGGCCCGAGGATCGTCGTCGCCGTGGGCGGCATCATCGTGGCGATTGGCTGGAGCCTCAACTCCATCGCCGATTCACTGTGGCTGCTCTACGTTGCCGCTGCCGTCACCGGAGTCGGGGCCGGTGCAGTCTACGGCACCAGCGTCGGCAACGCGCTCAAGTGGTTCCCCGATCGCCGGGGACTGTGCGCGGGCCTCACGGCCGCAGGCTTTGGCGCGGGCGCGGCGCTGACGGTCGTCCCGATCATCGATACGATCCAGGCCACAGGGTACCAGAACGCCTTCCTATACTTTGGCTTGGGCCAGGGCGCCGTCGTGCTCGTGCTGTCGCAATTGCTGCGCGCCCCACTGCCCGGACAGGCGCCGAAAGCAGCCGTGAAGCTGCGGCAGTCGAACCGCAACTACACTTGGCTCGACATGCTCAAGACGCCGACCTTCTGGGTGCTTTACGTGATGTTCGTGCTTGTCGCGGCGCCCGGCCTGATCGTCACCGCGAATATCGCGCCGATCGCCAAGGACTTTAAGGTCGATGCCCTGCCGATCAGCTTTCTCTTCATCTCGGGAACCGTGCTGAAAACGGCAGGGGTTGTGGACAACATCCTGAACGGCTTGGCGCGGCCGACATTCGGCTGGGTTTCCGACCGGCTCGGGCGCGAACCGACCATGGCATTGGTCTTCACGCTCGGCGCCTGCAGCTACTGGGCGCTGGGTACTTTAGGCGAGCAGCCTGCCGCCTTCGTGATATCGGCCGGTCTCGTCTTCTTCACATGGGGTGAAATTTACAGCCTTTTCCCGGCAACCTGCACCGACGTGTACGGTCCCAAATACGCCACGACAAACTCGGGATTGCTCTACACGGCGAAAGGAATGGGATCGCTCCTCGTGCCGGTAGCCGTCAATCTGAAGGGGTGGACGGGCAGCTGGCATGGCGTGTTTGTCGTGCTGGCCATCACCAATCTTGTCGTCGCTGCGACCGCATTGTTTATCCTGAAGCCGCTCCGCGAGAGAGAGATGGCGCGTGCGGAGCCGCTGGGCGCTGCCACGAGCGCGGCGGAGTAGCCCGCGGACGGGAAGAAAGGCGGGATGCAAAGGTCCCGCCGCTTCTTCTTTGCGTGGAGAGTCGGAAGGGGGCCATTTCATTCCCCGCCTCCGCCGCCCTTGGCGGTCAGCGCGCCCGCCGCTTCGATCTCGCCGATCGCGGCATCGCTAAAGCCCAGCACGTCACGCAGGATCTCCATCGTGTGCTCGCCCAGGAGCGGCGATCGCGTCACGTCGGTGGGGCTGTCCGACAGCTTGATCGGGTTCCCGACCGTCAGATACTTGCCCCGCGTCGGGTGATCGACCTCGACCACCGTGCCGGTCGCGCGCAGCGACGGTTCCTCGGCCAGCTCCTTCATCGACAGGATCGGGCCGCAGGGGATGTCGTGCTCGTTGAGGATTTCCATGGCCTCGAACTTGTCCTTGGTCATGGTCCATTTCTCGATCGTCGCGAAGATCTCGGTGAGGTGCGGCAGGCGCGCCTCGGGCTTCGCGTAGTCGGGATCGGTGATCCAGTCCGGCTTGCCGATGACCTCGCAGATCTTCGACCAGACCGGCGCCTGGGTGATGAAATAGATGTAGGCGTTGGGATCTTTCTCCCAGCCCTTGCATTTCAGGATCCAGCCCGGCTGGCCGCCGCCCGAGGCATTGCCCGCGCGCGGCACCGCCTCGCCGAAATGCCCGTTCGGATATTGCGGGTATTCCTTCATGACGCCGGTCCGGTCGAGCCGCTGCTGGTCGCGAAGCTTCACCCGGCAGAGATTGAGGACGCCGTCCTGCATCGCCGCCAGCACCTTCTGGCCGCGGCCAGTGGAGTTGCGCTGATAGAGCGCGGCCACGATGCCGAGCGCCAGATGCAGCCCGGTGCCGCTGTCGCCGATCTGGGCGCCGGTCACGAGCGGCGGCCCGTCGTCGAAGCCGGTGGTCGAAGCGGCGCCGCCGGCGCATTGCGCGACGTTCTCGTAGACCTTGCAATCCTCGTAGGGGCCGGGGCCGAAGCCCTTGACCGAGGCCACGATCATGCGCGGGTTCAGCTGCTGGATGCGGTCCCAGGTGAAGCCCATGCGGTCGAGCACGCCGGGCGCGAAATTCTCGACCAGCACGTCGCAGGCCTTGACCAGCGCCTCCAGCACCTCCTTGCCCTTCGGGTTCTTGGTGTCCAGCGTGATCGAGCGCTTGTTGTGGTTCAGCATCGTGAAATAGAGGCTGTCCACGTCGGGAATGTCGCGCAGCTGCCCGCGCGTGATGTCGCCGATGCCCGGCCGCTCGACCTTGATGACGTCGGCCCCGAGCCACGCCAGCAGCTGGGTGCAGGTGGGGCCGGACTGCACATGCGTGAAGTCCAGGATGCGGACGCCGTCGAGTGCCTTGGTCATGTCAGCGTCTCCTTAGGAGTTCCCGTAGTCGTCATGCCGGGCCCAAATGACAAATACGCTCCTTCAGCGTCATGGCCGGGCGTGTCCCGGCCATCCACGTCGGGCCGATAAGCTGCTGCCCGACGTGGATGCCCGGAACAAGTCCGGGCATGACGAGATTAGGGCGAATCAGATTTTCCATTGTCGAATTACTTGTACATGGTCTGGGCTTTGGTGCCCGGCGCATACTCGCGGGGGTCGACCCAGATGTTCACGACCGCAGATCGTCCCGTCTTGTGGACGGACTCCCGGGCGCGCCGCAGCGCCGCGGCGATCTCCGTCGGATCGCGAACCTCCTCGCCGTAGCCGCCCAGCATCTCGGCGAACTTGCCGAAGGGGACATCGCCCAGCAGGTTGCCGACATTGCCGCGCTGCTCGCCGTACTTGGCGAGCTGGCCGTAGCGGATCTGGTTCATCGCCGAGTTGTTGCCGATGACGGCGATATACGGGACGCCGAACCGGTTGGCCGTCTCCATGTCGAAGGCGGTCATGCCGAAGGAGCCGTCGCCGTAGTAGCAGAGCACTTCCTTGGCCGGATGGGCGAGCCCGGCGGCGATGGCGAACCCGGTGCCGACCCCGAGGCTGCCGAGCGCCCCCGGATCCATCCAGTGGCCCGGCCGGCGCGGCCGCACCGCCTGGGCCGAGATCGTCACGACATCGCCGCCGTCGCCGATATAGATCGTGTCGTCGGTCAGGAACTCGTTGAGCTCGTAGGCGACGCGGTAAGGGTGGATCGGCTGCGCGTCGGATTTGAAGAGCGGCATCAGCTTGGCTGTCGCCACCTCTTCCAGCCCGGAAAGCTCCGCCATCCAGGCCCGCCGCTTCTCCTGCTGGCCGCGATCGATGCGTCCGGTCGCCGCCTGGCGCACCGCGGCCAGGATGGCGCCGGGATCGCCGACAAGGCCCAGCGACACGTCGCGGTTCTTGCCCACCGTGCGATAGTCGAGATCGATCTGCACGACCTGGGCGTTGCGGCCAAGCCGCTTGCCGTAGCCCATGCGGAAGTCGAAGGGCGTGCCGACGATGACGATGACGTCGGCCTTGTCGAAGCCCTCGCGGCGGGTCCGGTCGAAATGATGCGGATCGCCCGGCGGCAGCAGGCCGCGGGCGGCGCCGTTGAAATAGGCCGGGATGTCGAGCGCGCGGACGAGCTCGATCGCCGCCTCGTGGCCGCGCGCGGTCCAGACCTGGCTGCCGTAGAGAATGACCGGCCGCTCGGCATGGACCAGGAGGTCCGCCAGCCTCTCGACATCGGCCGGATCGCCCACCGACTTCGTTGAGGCGCGGTAATGGCCCGGCTGCGGGATCACCGCCTTGGCCAAGTCGATCTCGCGGTCCAGCACGTCGCGTGGAATCTCGAGATAGGCCGGGCCCGGCGCACCGGCGAAGGCCTCGCGCGCCGCCATGGAGATCATGTCGGCGATCCGCTCGGTCGACCGCACGCCGGCCGCGAACTTGGTGATCGGCCGCATCAGATCGACATGCGGCAGGTCCTGCAGCGAGCCCATCATGTGCTGGGTCAGCGCACCCTGCCCGCCGATATGAAGGATCGGGCTCTCCGAGCGGAAGGCCGTGGCGATGCCGGTCACCGCATTCGTGCAGCCGGGCCCGGCGGTCGTGACGACGCAGCCGAGCCTTCCGGTCTGCCGCGCGTAGCCGTCGGCGGCATGGGCCGCGACCTGCTCGTGCCGGACGTCGATGATGCGGATGCCTTCGTCGACGCAGCCGTCATAGATGTCGATGATATGGCCGCCGCACAGCGTGAAGATCGTGTCGACGCCCTCGTTCTTGAGCGCCCTCGCGACGAGGTGGCCGCCCGAGATCACGCCGGCGTCGCGAGTCTTCCGCTTCAGCGTGTCATCGGCCGTCGTCGTCAGTTTGGCGTCATCCGCCATGATGTCCTCCCTGAAGTGCCCTCCGGGAGACGCCGCCACGCCTCCCGTGGGCTTGACTGCGAAGCGGCATGACGCCGACGCTGGCGCATGCGGGACCGGTCATGGTCGCGATGGAAGCAGGTGTCGGGAAACCGGCGCACTGGTTCGGTCCGGGTGCGGAAGCGCGGCGGCGTGTCCAGCTCGACCTCCCGCTCGGATTCGGCCATGTCGGCTACGGGCTCCATCGTCAGGCGTGCTCGCTGATCGATGGGACTATCTGGCATGCCAAATGCCAGTATCGTCAACTAAATTCGATGCCGCGATGCATCAATCCGATCGTGCGGCGCACTATCGCCCCGTGCGATTGCGTCCCTTTAGACTATGGCTGCCCATCGCCGGATTGCCCAGTGCAAATCCACAGGCGGCGCCGGCATTTTCCCTGAATACCGTGGGTCCCCAGCAGCAGCACGGGCCGAACACCGGTGGCCGGGGCGCTCGGCCCGGAGCGTGCCTTACAGCCCCTGGAACGGCGTGCTGTCCGAGCGCGAAAACGCCTTGGTGAGCCACGCGCAGAAACCCAGCCAGAGCGCGGCCGGGGAGGTCTCGCCGCCACGCGTGGGCAGATCGGCGGGAACAGAGAATCGAGCAAGTGACGACATCGGTGAACTCCTTGAACGGTCGGGTTTTGGCTCCGGCGAAATCTGGGATACCAGATGCAAAGGTACAATCAGGTTTTTCGCATTGCACAATTGCACCCGCTCATCAGGACAGACACGACGAGGCCATCTTCTTAATGTCGTCTTTCTCGTTGATTTACAATAATTTACTGTTTTCTGCCTGCAGCGGACCCGAAGCTCCCGCTTCCGGCGCGACCACGATCTGCGGTATCAGGACCCGCTGGCCTGCGCGCTTGACTTCTGGTGTTCCGTATACCAATATATCGCTGGTGGCCACGACCTCGGCGGTGCGGTTATGCTGCGGTTGCCGGGATCCGCCCATCACTCATTGGAATCGTCCATGCCGCCTCTCGCCGTCGAGCCGATCGAGTCCGAAAGCTTCCGCGCCAAGGCCTACGCGGCGCTGAAGACGGCGATAACGAATATCGACGTCTACGGTGCGGCCGAGCCGATCCGCCTCGACGAGCGCAGCATGTCGGAGCAGTTGGGCGTCAGCCGGACGCCGATTCGCGAGGCGATCACGATGCTGGAGCAGGAGGGCTTCGTGAAGACGCTGCCCCGCCGCGGCGTCGTCATCGTCCGCAAGACCAAGCGCGAGATCGTCGAGATGATCGAGGCCTGGGCGGCGCTCGAGAGCATGGCGGCGCGTCTTATCACGCTGCGCGCGTCCGATGCGGAGATCGCGTCGCTGCGCAAGCTCTTCGAAGGCTTCGGCGTCCACCACAAGCCGGAAGAGCATGTCAGCGAATATTCGGACGCCAACATCACCTTCCATCAGACGCTGATCCGGCTGAGCGGCTCGCAGCTACTGGTCGACATGACCGCCAACCTGCTGCTGCACGTCCGGGCGATCCGCCAGATGACGATCAGCAAGCACAACCGGGCTAGCCGCTCGATCGTCGATCACCTCAACATCATCGCGGCGCTGGAGAAGCGCGACACCGCCATGGCGGAGCATCACGCGCGGCAGCACACGCTCGATCTTGCCGCCTATGTCGAAGAGCACTGCGACTTCCTCGACTAGGCGCCGTCGTTTGTAAAGGACAGCGATCCGTCCGGTTTAGCCAGGCGGAGGGACGGTGAGTCGTGTGAGTCACCGTGGGGCAGTCGTGCGCGCGGACCGGGCCGCGCACCCGGAGGAGGATGCCCATGAACATCCACGAGTATCAGGCGAAGTTGCTGTTGCGGGAGTATGGGGTATCGGTTCCGCGTGGGGGTGTTGCCTACAC
>DATGFU010000155.1:0-2961 GCA_035308865.1 Allostellaceae bacterium
CGCCTCGAATGGGAGGACGGCACCCGGCATTTCGGCAAGCTCTACGCCACCGACAAGCTGGCCGAGCTAGGGAAACAGGATCACGTCATCCTGGCGCTCAAGGCGCATCAGCTCTGCGAGATCCTGGCCGATATCGACCACCTGCTCGACGCGCACACGACGCTGGTCACCATGCAGAACGGCATCCCGTTCTGGTACTTCCACCGGCATGGCGGCGAGTACGAAGGCCGGGTGATCGAGAGCGTCGATCCCGGCGGCGCGATCGTCGCCAAGCTCGGCATCGAGCGGATCATCGGCTCCGTCGTCTATCCCGCGTCCGTGCTGGCCGAGCCGGGCTTCATCCACCACGTCGAGAGCAACCGCTTCACCTTCGGCGAGCCCGACGGCAGCAGCTCCGAGCGGCTGGGCGGGCTCGCGGCGGCCATGCGCGACGCCGGGTTCAAATGCCCGGTCATTCCCGACATCCGCAACGAGATCTGGCTGAAGCTGTGGGGCAACCTCACCTTCAACCCGATCAGCGCGCTTAGTCATGCAACGCTTGAGGAGCTCTGCACATACCCGCCGACGCGGGATCTCGCCGTCCAGATGATGACCGAGGCGCAGAATGTGGCGGAGCGGCTCGGCGTCGCCTTCCGCGTCGGCATCGAGCGGCGCATCGCCGGCGCCCAGGCGGTCGGCGCCCACAAGACCTCGATGCTGCAGGACGTGGAGGCCGGCCGCGCGCTCGAGCTGGACGCGCTGGTCGGCTCGGTGGTCGAGATCGGCCGGCTGGTCGGGGTGCCGACTCCGCATATCGATGCCGTCTATGCCTGCACCAAGCTCCTCGATCGCACGCTCCGGCGGCAAAAGGGCATGCTCGCGGTGAGGTGAGTTGGGAGACGACCGGCCTTCGAGGCACGCCTACTCCGGTTACGCCGACACTCCATCGTCATCACTGCCAGTGCGGTAGATCGACAGCTCGACGTCGATCCCGTACCGAGCAATGGCCTCTACTGCATGGCTTGGTAGGTTGATGGTCAGTGCGACCGCTGCTTCGTCGAAGGAAATAGCGAAATCCATAGTTGCGGCACGCAAACGGCCCCGATCTTTGAGCGCCAGGATTTGTGGTCCTCGCCGCGCCAGATAATCTGCAACCGTGTCCCATATCTCCCGACCGAGAGGAATGGTGATCTGCGCATAGTTCAGTCCGCTGGGTGTTGATTCGAATCTCTCCAAACTGCTCTCAAGGAGAGTTTCCATCTCCGAGCGTGAGATGGCGACGTCCGTGAATCGAAGACAGACAGCGAGCGGTTCAAACGCGGCCAATACATGTCTCCCCTGGCGTCACGCAGCCTGAAACGATGGGTCGGAGACGGCAACGCATCACCGCCGGCGTAGCCAATCGCCTCTGGCCCGTTGCCTTACGCCTTGGCCGGCGCCCAGACCTGCTCGATCGTCTCCAGGCTGCGCCCCGCCGTCTCAGGCACATAGCGCCAGACGAACAGGCCGGCCAAGATGCTCATGATGCCGTAGAGGAAATAGGCGAAGCCGTGGTTGAACCACAGGTTCAGCGTGGTGCTGCCGTCCAGCACCTTGAACGAGGACGAGACCGCCCAGTTGGCGATCCACTGGCCAGCCACCGCCACGGCCAGCGCCCGGCCGCGGATGTCGCCCGGGAACATCTCCGAGAGCACGACCCAGACCACCGGCCCCCACGACATGGCGAAGCCGATGATGTAGAGCACCACGAAGAGCAGGGCGATAAGACCTTGCGATTTCACGCTGAACAGGAAGCCGAGCGCGAGCATCGGCACCGCCATGCAAACCGCTCCCAGGATCAGCAGCGGCTTCCGGCCGATCCGGTCGACCGTGAAGATGGCAATCAGCGTCGACAGCATGTTCGCCGTGCCCACCACCACGGTCTGGAGCATCGCGCTGTCATTGCCGGCGCCGAGATTCTGGAACATCAGGGGCGCGTAGTAGAGCACCGCGTTGATACCGACGAACTGCTGGAAGACCGACAGCGCGAGCCCGGCCACCAGGACCGGCCAGCCATGGCTCAGCAGCGGCGCGCGGGCTTCGCCGGCTCTGAGGCTCGCGACGATCTCGGCCACGGTCTGCTCCGCGATGGCGGGACTGGCGAGGCGGCGCAGCACGGCCAGCGCCTGCTCGCGCCGTCCCGACATCACCAGCCAGCGCGGCGTGTCGGGCACCGGCACCAGCAGCACCAGGAAGACGAGGGCCGGCACCGCCTCCGAGCCCAGCATCAGCCGCCAGCCGATGGCGTTGAGCCACGCCGTGTCGCCCTCGCCCTGCCGCGCGATCAGCCAGTTGACGAAGTAGACGCCGAAGATGCCGATGACGATCGCCATCTGGTTCAGCGAGACGAGCTGTCCCCGCCGCTCCTTGGGCGCGATCTCGGCGATGTAGAGCGGCGACAGCATCGAGGCGATGCCGATCCCCGTCCCGCAGAGCACGCGGTAGACGTTGAACGCGATCAGCGCCCCCGGCCCGGTGGTGCCGAAGGCGCCGAGCCCGGTCTCGGGGAAGGCCGAGCCCAGCGCCGAGACGAGGAAGAGAACCGCGGCGATCATCAGCCCGAGCCGGCGGCCGAGCCGGTCGGCGACCACCCCGGCCATCGAACTGCCGATCACGCAGCCGATCAGCGCGCTCGAGATGGTCAGGCCTGAGATCGTGTTCCGCGTCGTCTCGCCGAGGTCGAGCGGCTGGATGAAATCGGCGTCGATCGACGCGACGGCGCCGGAGATGACGGCGGTGTCGTAGCCGAAGAGCAGCCCGCCCAGCGCCGCGATCAGGGTCAAGCGCAGGCCGAGCCCGGATCCTGCTTCGTCTCCCGCCACAAGTTCCTCCCTTCTTATGCCTTAGGCCCCCTCCCCCTGCCCCCCTCCCGCGAGGGGAGGGGGAACAAAGTGGCCCTGTTTCTCCCCCCTCCCCTCGCGGGAGGGGGGCAGGGGGAGGGGG
>DATGFU010000156.1:0-1810 GCA_035308865.1 Allostellaceae bacterium
ACTACCTGGCCTCGCCGCCGCTCGTCGTGGCCTACGCGCTGGCGGGATCGCTGCATGTCGATCTCACCCGCGACCCGCTGGGCGAGGGGTCGGACGGCAAGCCGGTCTTCCTCAAGGACATCTGGCCGTCGAGCCACGACATCGAGGCGGCGCTGCGCCAGTCGCTGACCGAGGACATGTTCCGCCGCCGCTACGGCGATGTGTTCAAGGGGCCGGAGGAGTGGCGGGCGATCGAGACGGCAACGGGCAAGACCTATCGCTGGGTCGAGGGCTCGACCTATATCGCGCACCCGCCCTATTTCGAGAACATGGCGAAGGAGCCCGGCGCGCTGGCCGACATTGCCAGGGCCCGGCCGCTCGCGATCCTCGGCGATTCGATCACCACCGACCACATCTCGCCGGCCGGCTCGATCAAGAAGGACAGCCCGGCGGGCCGCTACCTGCTCGGCTACCAGGTACGGCCGGACGATTTCAATTCCTACGGGTCGCGGCGCGGCAATCACGAGGTGATGATGCGCGGTACCTTCGCCAATATCCGCATCCGGAACGAGATGGTGCCGGGGGTCGAAGGCGGGGTGACCAAGCACCAGCCGTCGGGCGAGGTGCTGGCGATCTACGACGCGGCGATGAAATACGCCGGGGAGGGCGTGCCGCTCGTCGTGGTCGCCGGCAAGGAATACGGCACCGGCTCGTCGCGCGACTGGGCGGCCAAGGGCACGCGGCTGCTCGGCGTCAAGGCGGTGATCGCCGAGAGCTTCGAGCGCATCCACCGCTCGAACCTGGTCGGCATGGGCGTGCTGCCGCTGCAGTTCAAGGACGGCACGACCCGCCTGACCCTGAAGCTCGACGGCACCGAGCTCTTCGACATCGCCGGCATCGCCGCCGGGATCAAGCCGCGCCAGGACGTGGCCGTCACCATCACCCGCGCCGACGGCTCGGTCGAGCATGTCACCGTCACCTGCCGCATCGATACGCTCGACGAGGTCGAGTACTACCGGCACGGCGGGATCCTGCACTACGTGCTGAGGAGCATGGTGAAGGCGGCGGCCTGAGAGTGCATGCGGCGGACACCCCCACCCCGGCCCTCCCCCGCGCTGCGGGAGAGGGGGTAACGAGCCCTCTCCCGCTTGCGGGGGAGGGTTGGGTGGGGGTGCCTCCGAGCCCCGCCATCGCCGCCCTCAAATCCCGCGCCTGGTTCTTCGACCGCCCCGGCCTGCCGCGCGTCACGGCGATGCTGACGCGCGAGGACCGGCTGCTGCTGCACCACATCGCGCGGCACTGCTACACCGGGCAGGGGGCGGTGATCGATGCCGGCTGCTTCATCGGCGGCTCGACCGTGGCGCTGGCGCATGGGCTGAAGGGCTGGAGCGAGGCCGCGGGAAGGCCGGCGCCGGTCGTGCACAGCTACGATCTCTTCGAGGTCGGCGGCATGACCCGCGGCGCCAGGCTGCCGGCGCACCTCAAGCCCGGCGACAGTTTCCGGCCGGTCTTCGAGGCGAACATCCGCCCCTATCGCGACAGGGTCGAGATCCACGAAGGCGACATCCGCGCCGAGACCTGGAGCGGCGGGCCGATCGAGATCCTGTTCATCGACTGCGCCAAGTCGCCCGATATCGGCGACGCCATTGTCGAGCGGTTCTTCCCGCACCTGATCCCCGGCGTCTCGATCGTGGTGCAGCAGGATTACCTCTACCCGTCCTGGAATGCCTGGCTGCACATCGCCATGGAGGCGCTGTCGCCGTATTTCGAGATCCTGACGGATTGCGGCATCGACAGCGTCGCCTTCCGCAACACCGCGGCGATCCCGCCG
>DATGFU010000157.1:0-10409 GCA_035308865.1 Allostellaceae bacterium
GGGGCTGTCGATCCATTGCCGCGTCGCCGCCGCCTCGACCATGGACACGGACTCGTAGGCGAAGTCGCGGCGCAGCCTGTCAACCCAGCGGCCGAGCTCGGCGGCCTTCCGCGGAGACGTCGCGGCATGCAGATAGCCCGGCACGAACTCGCAATCGATGTGGTGCTCCTCGATCCGCCGACGCAGAAGGTCGATGCCCTCGACGGAGAGGTCCCAGGCCGCACGCGCCCGTTCGGCGCCGAGCTGGCGGACCATCTCCTCGTCGTTGGCGTAGCCGGCCAGCACCTGTCCGCCATTGCGACCGGAGGCGCCCCATCCCGGCCGGTGCGCCTCCAGCACGATCACCGACAGGCCCCGCCGCCGCAGCTCCAGTGCCGCAGAGAGCCCGGCATAGCCGGCGCCGACGATGCAGACATCGGCGCTGGCCTCGCCGGTCAGGACCGGATCGTCGGGCTCGCGTGTGACGCTCGCCTCGTACCACGAGCCCTGCACCATCGCGTCTTCGTGCCGGTTGGTCATGACGGCCCCCTTTTTGGAACGTCATGCCATGGCCCGCCAGGGAAAGGCCAGCGCAGGCTGTTCAGCTTCCGTCCGGATCACCCCCGATGCAGCACGATCGGGAAATGCGGGAGGGTGGCCGGCCGCCGGACCGAGGCCCGCCAGCCGTCGGGAGGGGCTCCAGGCCGCGCATCAGTCGTGATGGCTGGCCGTCCCCGTGGCCGGCGAGCGCCATGAGCAACGCCTCGAGGTCGCCGACGAAATTGGCTTGCCAACCCTCTTCGACGCGCGGCTCCGTTCTGCGAACGCATCCTGGGCTCGCCGGCCCTTTGCGGTAACGCGGACGACGATTGTCCTGCTGTCCGCTGAGTCCGGCCCGACCACGGCAAACCCCGCCTTCTCCAGCAGCCCCAGCGTCATGGCTGTCGCCTCCTTTGAGACGCCCGTCAGCCCTGGCAGGTCCCGGCTCCTGACGCCGGCTTCCTTCAGGACCCGCAAGACGTTGGCACCAACCGCCGGCGGCACTGTCGAGTCCGCCTCCAGCTCCAAGGCGAACGCGAGCAGGACCCGGGACAGAAGGACTGGCAGCGGCAGAAGCGAGCCATCCTCACCACTTCGCTCGGCCGGCGCAGGCTCGCCGGCGCGGCCCCGCGGCGGGGGCGAGCAGAAGAGTCCATATCCCAGGATCGGCAGGCAGTCCGGAAGGTCAGCAGGGAGCCGACCGGCGATCGACCACAGGTGCTCCCTCAGGCACACGATCTCCCCTTCGCCGAAACGGTCCCGCCACCGTTCCTCGATATCCGCCGGGAGCGGGTGCCATATCTCCTGCGCCATGCGGCCGGCCAACGTCGCGCGGACCAGCGCGTCGGGCCGCGGCTGCTTTGACCGCCCCTTGCTTGGATCCGGATCGAGCGAGATGTAGCCCCAGCGCTGCATGCCCGCGAAATTGGTCCGTGCGCGCGCCGCGCGCTCCAGCTCGCGGACGGTGATCCCGTCCTCGCCGACGAACCGCATGCAGGTCATCCACATCCCGAAGGATACGAGCCACGGGGCTCGCGCAGCACCGCCTGTCGCGCCGTGTCTCGCCGTCCGATGGGGCATGCGATGTTCGAACTCGTTGTCGAGCTCGATCGTGAACGCCACCAGCGCCCAGGATAGCAGCGTCGGCAAGGGCGGGTCGGGGTTCATGATGCCTGATCGTACCCTCGCAGCTTCTACCGTGATTTCTGGTAGCGCGCCGGGAGGCGGCATGGGAGAAGCGAATTGAACCGTCGGCCGTCCGCCTGATCTTTCGCCCCGAGGGTACGCCGTCAAGCCCCATGCCGCCGCAAGTTCTGCTGATCGTGCTCTGCGCCGCGGCGCTGAACGCAACGTGGAATGCCATCGTCAAGGGCGCCCCCGACAAGCTTCTGACGACCGTGCTCGTGATTCTTGCCTCTGCGGTGTTGTCGGCGGTGATCCTGCCGTTTGTCGATTCGCCCGATCCGGCGAGCTGGCCGTTCCTGGGCGCGTCCCTGGTGTGCCAGATCGCCTATTTCCTGCTGCTCACGGCCGCCTATCGCGGCGCCGACATGAGCGAGGCCTATCCGGTCATGCGGGGAGCGGCGCCGCTTCTGGTGGCGCTCGCCAGCGCCGCGGTGATCGGCGAAAGCCTGTCGGCGGTGGCGTGGGCCGGGGTCCTGCTGATCGTGGGCGGGGTGCTGGGCCTGGCGCGGACGGCCGGCGGCGTGGAGCGGCTGCTCCTGCCGCTGTGCAACGCCGTCGTGATCGCGGCCTATACGATCATCGACGGGCTCGGCGCGCGCCGATCGGGAGCGCCCTTCAGCTACGTGCTCTGGCTCAATATCCTGCTGAGCCTGCCCTTCGTCGGCTGGGCCGTCACGACCCGCTGGTCGACGTTCCGCCTCTATGCCGCGCGGCACCTGCCGCTGGGGCTGGTCGGCGGGATCGCCACGACCGGCTCCTATGGCCTGGCGCTGTGGGCGATGACGCACGCGCCGGTCGCCGTGGTGGCGGCGCTCCGCGAGACGGGCCTGCTGTTCGGCCTCGCCATTTCCGGCACCGTGCTGAAGGAGCGGATCGGTCCGGCGCGGTTGGCGGCTGCGCTGGTCATCGCTGCCGGAGCGGCGGCGCTGCGGCTGGCTTGATCCAGTAGCTACGCCGTCTCTGCCGGCACCTCCGTGAACTGCCTTACGATCGCGAGCAGATCGTCTCGCAGGAAGGGTTTCGACAGATACCCATCCACCCCGGCGCCGAGATACTGCTCCCGGGCGCCGGCCATCGCGTTCGCGGTGAGCGCCACGATCGGCGTCCTGGCCGTGGCGCCTTCGAGAGCGCGGATGCGGCGCGTGGCTTCGGTTCCATCCATGACGGGCATCTGCATGTCCATCAGGATCAGGTCGAAGCCGCCGCGTTCGGCCGCGGCCACGGCCTCGGCGCCGTCGACCGCCGTCTCGACCGCGTAGCCCTCGTGCTCCAGGAGCAGGATCGTGAGCTTCTGGTTGATCGCATTGTCCTCGGCGAGAAGGATGCGCCCGGCGCTTCCGGGAGCCGGGGCCTCGGCGATCTCTGCCGCCGGCGCCACCCCATCCGGCGATAAGGCCTCGGCGGTCCCGCACTCCAGGCGCACCCGGAACCAGAAGGTCGAGCCGGCGCCGAGGCGGCTCTCGACGCCGATCTCGCCGCCCATGAGCCGGGTCAGCTCGTACGTGATCGACAGGCCCAGCCCGGTGCCGCCGAAGCGGCGTGTGATCGAGCCGTCGGCCTGGGTGAATTTCTCGAAGATCCGCGGCAGAAACGCCTCGGGAATGCCGATCCCGGTATCGGCGACCGTGAAGCGAACGGTCGCGGCCTGGTCGTCGAGCGCCTCCGCCGTCACGGCGACGGCGACATTGCCCCGCTCGGTAAACTTCACAGCATTGGCGACGAGGTTCAGCAGCACCTGGCTGAGACGCGTCGGGTCGCCGACGAAGACCCGGCTGACCGCGGGCTCGAGCGCGACCGAGAGCTCCAGCCGCTTGGTCCGGGCGCGCGGCGCCACCATCCTCATGACGCCGTCGACCAGTTCGGCGAGATCGAATGTCACCGTCTCGAGCTCGATCCGGCCGGCCTCGAGCTTCGCCACATCGAGCACGTCGTTGACGAGTGCGAGCAGGGTCTCGGCCGAGTCGCGCACCGTCTCCGCGAAGAGGCGCTGCTCGGCGTCGAGCTTGCCGTCGAGCAGCAGCGCATTCATCCCGATGATGCCGTTCATCGGCGTCCTGAGCTCGTGGCTCATATTCGCGAGGAACTCGGATTTCGCCCGATTGGCCGCCTCGGCCTCGTGCATGGCGACGCGCAGCTGCGCCTCGACCGTCTTCCGACGCGTGATGTCCTCGACGCTGCCCTCGTAATAGAGCAGCGTCCTACCGTCGCGCACCTCGCGGCAGGATTCCGAGATCCAGATGATGCTGCCGTCGCGCCGATAGACTTGCGACTCGAAGCCGGTGATGGTGCCCTCGTCGCGCATCCGCTCGACGAACTCGGCGCGGCGTCCCGGATCGACATAGAGCTGGCGCATGATGTCTGTCAGGTCGGCCAGCAGCAGCGCCGGGGAGTCATAGCCATATATCCGGGCAAGCGCGGGATTGGCCTCGAGATAGCGGCCGTCGGGCGTCGTCCGGAAAATGCCCCAGACGGCGTTCTCGAACATGTCGCGATAGATGTCGTGACCCGCGGCGCGGCCGATCTCGATCCTCGCGTCGTCCACTCGTCCGCAATCCCCTCGCGAAGATAAATCCATGACTAACCCCTTCGGCACACTAGCATAAACCGGGCCCGTTGAAAGTCAGTTCAAGTGATGCGGGTACGCGAACAGACGTTGCTTAAAAAGGCGCCGAAATGCTCAAACCATCGGCAAGTATTGAGCGTGACCTCAGCGGCTGGCGCTGGCCGCCTGAAGGTCAAGATGAGGGTGGCACGAGCCTCGCCAGGCGGTCGAGGGCGCCTTGCAGGATATAGGCGGCGGCGGCGCGGTCGACGATCTCGCTGCGGCGGCGGCGGCTGAGATCGGCTTCGATCATGCCGCGCTCCACGGCGGCGGTGGACAGCCGTTCGTCCCAAAGGCAGAGCTCGGGACCGTCGATGGCGAGGAGGTTGCGCGCGAAGGCGCGCGTCGCCTGCGCCCGTGGCCCGTCGCTGCCGTCCATGTTGAGCGGCAGGCCGAGCACGAGAGCGCCGACCCCGTGCTCGGCGCGCAGGCGCTGCAGTGCCGCGGCATCATCGCGGAACTTGCCACGTGTGAGCGTCGTCAGCGGCGTCGCGACCAGCCGCAGCCGATCGGACAGCGCGAGGCCGATCGTCTTGGTGCCGAGATCGATGCCGAGAAGGCGTTGGCCGGGCTGCAGGAGCGGGGGCAGGTCGGTGAGGTTGCGGAGGGGCATGTCGGGTGCTAGCTTCGCGGCCTTTCCAAGGATAGCGCGATGACGTTGGACAAGGCCACCGTGGCCCGTATCGCCACCCTGGCGCGCATCAAGGTTCCCGAGGACGAGCGCGAGGCGCTGGCGCGGGAGCTCGATGCGATCCTGGGCTGGGTGGAGCAGCTGAACGAGATCGATACGGCCGACGTGCCGCCCATGGCCAGCGTCGGTCACATGACGCTGCCGCTGCGCGACGACGTCGTGACCGAGGGCGATCGCGCCGACGACATCCTGAAGAATGCGCCGGCCGCGGCGCGCGGGTTCTTCACCGTGCCCAAGGTGGTCGAGTGAGCGGCGGCCTGACTGACCTCACCCTCGCCGCCGCGCGCCAGGGCTTGAAACGGCGGGAGTTCTCGGCTGTCGAGCTCACGGAGGCGCACATCAGCGCGGTCGAGCGGGTGCGGCCGCTCAATGCGTTCGTCACCGAGACGCCGGAAAGTGCGCTCGCCGCGGCGCGTGAGTCCGACGCAAGGCTGGCGCGCGGCGAGGCGCGGCCGCTCGAAGGCCTGCCGATCGCAATCAAGGATCTTTTCTGCACGGAAGGCATCCGGACCACCGCCGGCTCGCGCATCCTCGACGGCTTCAAGCCACCCTACGAGTCGACGGTGACCGCGAATCTGTGGGCGGCCGGCGCTGTCGGCCTCGGCAAGCTCAACATGGACGAGTTCGCGATGGGTTCGTCCAACATCACCAGCCATTTCGGGCCGGTAGTGAGTCCCTGGCAGGCGAAGGGCGGGTCGAACCGGCAATTCGTGCCGGGCGGTTCGTCGGGCGGGTCGGCAGCCGTCGTATCGGCACGCGTGGCGCTTGCCGCGACCGGCACCGATACGGGCGGCTCGATCCGCCAGCCCGCCTCGTTCTGCGGCATCGTCGGATTCAAGCCGACCTACGGCCGGTGCTCGCGTTGGGGCATCGTGGCCTTCGCCTCGTCGCTCGACCAGGCCGGGCCGATGACCCGCAACGTGGCGGATGCGGCGGCGATGCTGGGCGTGATGGCCGGGCACGATCCCAAGGACTCGACCTCGGCGCCGCTGCCCGTGCCCGATTTCGAGGCGGCGCTCACCGGCGACGTGCGGGGTCTGCGCGTCGGCATTCCGCGCGAGTACCGCGTCGACAACATGCCGCCGGAGATCGATCGGCTGTGGGAGCTGGGGATCGAATGGCTGCGCGATGCCGGCGCCGAGCCCGTCGAGATCTCGCTGCCGCTCACCAGATACGCGCTGCCGACCTACTACATCATCGCGCCGGCCGAGGCCTCGGCGAACCTCGCACGCTATGACGGCGTCCGGTTCGGGCTCCGTGTGCCCGGCGCCACGCTCGACGAGATGTACGAGAACACACGCGCCGCCGGCTTCGGTGCCGAGGTCAAGCGGCGCGTGCTCATCGGCACCTACGTGCTGTCGGCCGGCTATTATGATGCCTACTACATCAAGGCGCAGCGGGTGCGGACGCTGATCGCGCGCGACTTCGATCGGGCGTTCGAGCGCGTCGACGTGATCCTCACCCCGACCACGCCGTCGGCCGCCTTCGCGATCGGCGAGAAGCTGGACGATCCCTTGGCGATGTATCTCAACGACGTCTTCACGGTGCCGGCCAGCCTGGCCGGGCTGCCGGCGATCTCGGTGCCGGCCGGGCTGTCCGAGGACGGGCTGCCGCTGGGCCTGCACCTGATCGGCCGCGCCTTTGACGAAGAGACGGTGCTGCGCGCTGCGGGCGTCCTGGAAACGGCGGCCGCGTTCACGGCGAGGCCGTCGCTATGAGCCGCCGGGGAGGTCCGACATGGCGTCGCTGATCGAAGGCCGAACCGGGTCCTGGGAGGTCGTGATCGGCCTCGAGGTCCATGCCCAGGTCGTCTCGAAGGCCAAGCTGTTCAGCGGCGCCGCCACGGATTTCGGCGGCGAGCCGAATGCCCAGGTTTCGCCCGTCGATGCCGGATTCCCGGGCATGCTGCCGGTGCTGAACCGGTTTTGCGTCGAGCAGGCGGTGAAGACCGGGCTCGGGCTCGGCGCGCAGGTCAACCTGACTTCCGTCTTCGACCGGAAGAACTATTTCTACGCCGATCTCCCCAACGGCTATCAGATCTCGCAGTTCAGCCAGCCGATCGTCGGCAAGGGTACGGTGCGGATCGACTTGGCCGACGGCTCGTCGCGCGAGATCGGCATCACCCGCCTCCATCTCGAGACCGATGCCGGCAAGAGCCTGCACGACCAGCACCCCTCGCTCTCCTACATCGATCTCAACCGCGCCGGGGTGGCGCTGATGGAGATCGTCTCGGAACCCGATCTGCGCTCCGGCGAGGAAGCCGGCGCCTATCTCAGGAAGCTGCGCTCGATCCTGCGCTATCTCGGCACCTGCGACGGCAACATGGAGGAGGGCTCGCTGCGCTGCGACGCCAACGTCTCGGTGCGCCGGCCGGGCGAGGGGCTGGGCACGCGCTGCGAGATCAAGAACGTGAACTCGGTCAAGTTCGCGATGCAGGCGATCGAGTACGAGGCGCGGCGCCAGATCGAGGTGATCGAGGACGGCGGCACGATCCGCCAGGAGACGCGGCTCTTCGATTCCGGGCGCGGGGTGACGCGGGCGATGCGGACGAAGGAAGAGGCACATGATTACCGCTACTTCCCCGATCCCGACCTGCTGCCGCTGACGCTGGATCCCGCCTGGGTCGACCGGATCCGCACGGCGATGCCGGAGTTGCCGGACGCCAAGAAGGCCCGCTTCATCGAGGTCTACGGGCTCGGCGCGATCGAGGCCGACATCCTGGTCGCCGAGCGGGAGGTCGCGCATTATTTCGAGGCGGTGGCCGAGGGCCGCGACAAGCGCCTCGCCGGCAACTGGGTTACCGGCGAACTCTTCGCCATGCTGAACCGCCAGGGTCTCGACGTCACTCGCTCGCCGGTGTCGCCGGATGCGCTGGGCGAGCTCCTCGACCGGATCGCCGACGGCACGATCTCGGGCAAGATCGCCAAGGATGTCTTCGCGGAGATGGCGGAGACCGGCGCGCGGCCGGACGCGATCATCGCGGCCAAGGGCCTCCGTCAGGTCAGCGATATCGGCGCGATCGAGCAGGCGGTCGACGCGGTGATCGCGGCAAATGCCGACAAGGTCGCGGAATACCGCTCAGGCAAGGACAAGCTCTTCGGTTTCTTCGTCGGGCAGGTGATGAAGGCGACGCAGGGAAAAGCCAATCCCGGCGTGGTCAACGAGCTTCTGAAGGCGAAGCTGGCCGGCTAGACGCGACGCCGCGTCACGGCGGCGTCTTCTCCATATACTTCACGGCCTCGGCCATGGCCGAGGCGACGGCCCCCTCGACCACCGCCTGCACATCCCCCGCATCGACCTTGCTGATGTCGTCGATCGGCAGCGCGCCGCCGCCGGACGGCATCGCCTTGATCGACTTGCCGGGCCAGGTCGAGATCGCCAGCGAGACCTGGGCCCCGAGCTTCTTGCCGGTCTTGTCGGGTCCGAGCGAGACAAGGCTGCCATCGAGCGTGTAGCCCTTGGCGCCCTTGTCCTTGGGCTGGTCGAGCGTCAACTTGGCCGACTTCTTGACCACCTTCTCGGCGCAGTTCTCCATGATCCCAGGCAGCTTGGCCTTGTATTGCGGGTCGAACAGGTCCTTCACCGCGAATTTCGAGACTTGAACGTAGGTCCTGGCTGGCGGTGCCATCGCGTTCTCCCTGTCGAAGTCGGCCGGCCAAGCCGGACCCTACTCTCTGGCGCGTGTGACGCAAATCGGTAAGCGGACCCTCGCCTGGAGTCGGGGGCGAAACCGGCAGTCGCATGATGTGATGCTGCATTGCACAAAAAAGATGCTTGACGGCGTCCGGCGACCTGCCTATCTAAGGTCTTGTGCACTGCAACATGAGCCGCTTTTCCAGCTCATCCGCCGGAGTCGAATATGACCGCGCCCGTTGAAACCGCTGCAAAGCCCGCCAAGACCCTTCGCGCCGCCCGTCCGAAGCCCGTCGTGGTGCACCGCGAAGAGCCGGCGCCGGAAACACTGACCCCGCCGACTCTCCTGTCCCCCCCGATCGGAAAGGTGAATTCTGTGACCGAGACCATCCAGGGCTATGAAGAGCTGACCGCCTTCGGCAAGGCCAACATCGAGGCGCTGGTCGAAGCCAACTCGATCTTCGTCAAGGGCGTCGAGGAGATCTCCAAGGAGCTCTTCGGTCTGACCCGCGCCTCGCTCGAGCATGCCGCGGCCGCCACGACCGCGATCTTCTCGGCGAAGACGCTGAAGGACATGGTCGAGCTCAACGCCGACTTCACGAAGGCGCAGTACGAGAAGCTGCTTGCCAACACGACCCGCCTCGGCGAGCTGACCGTGAAGCTCGCGACCGAGTCGAGCGCGCCGATCACCGCACGCGCCAATCGCGTGGTCGAGACGGTCGTTCGTCCGGCCGCCTGAGCACGCTGTCGCAGGCGAGTCGCACCGCTAAAGCCGCGCTCCCCCCGGGGCGGCGGCCTAAGAAGGCCCTTCCGGTCCTGCCGGAGGGGCTTTTCGCGTTTACGGGGAACCAGCGGCGATGCCGCGGCCTTTCCACGGTCGGGCTGGCCGGGATATGCTGGGGGCGATATGGTGACCTCCCAGGGAGGCCTCGATGAGCGACAACGGCAGACGCGGGGACGAGGACCACGCGACCGGCGTGGTCGTGCGGACTCGTCCCAAGACCAAGAAGCCGTCGCTTTACAAGGTCCTCATGCTCAACGACGACTATACGCCGATGGAGTTCGTCGTGCTGGTGCTGGAGCGGTTCTTCGGCAAGAGCCGCGAGGAGGCGCAGCGCATCATGATGCATGTCCATCGCCGCGGTGTCGGGATATGCGGCGTTTACACATACGAGGTCGCCGAAAGCAAAGTGACGCAGGTCATGGATTTCGCCAGGCAGCACCAGCATCCTTTGCAATGCACGTTGGAAAAGGAATGATCGCGCATGCTCTCGCGTAATTTGGAACGCACGCTGCATCGGGCTCTGGCTCACGCCAACGAGCGGCGGCACGAGTATGCGACGCTGGAGCACTTGCTGCTCTCGCTGACCGAGGATCAGGACGCTGTGGCGGTGCTGCGGGCCTGCACGGTCGATGTCGACAAGCTGCGCCGCGAGCTCACCAATTACGTGGACAACGATCTCGCGAGCCTGGTGTCGAGCCATATCGAGGACGCCAAGCCGACCGCGAGCTTCCAACGCGTGTTGCAGCGCGCCGCCATCCATGTCCAGTCCTCGGGCCGCGAGGAGGTGACCGGCGCCAACGTGCTGGTCGCCATGTTCGCCGAACGCGAGAGCCACGCCGTCTACTTCCTGCAGGAGCAGGAGATGACGCGGTTCGACGCGGTCAACTACATCAGCCACGGCATCGCCAAGGCGCCCGGCCGGTCCGAGACGCGCCGCGTCCAGGGCGCCGACGAGGACACGCGCGACGAGAAGGGCCGCAAGGGCGGTCACGATG
>DATGFU010000158.1:0-8272 GCA_035308865.1 Allostellaceae bacterium
GTCGAGGCCGGGATCAGGAGTTTCGTCGCGGCTTCGCTCGACCGGCTGTCGGAACGCGACAGCTTCGACGCGGTCGCCGATTTCGGCCGGCAGCTCTCCGCCCATATCCTGCTGGGCCTGCTGCTCGACCTGCCGCCGGAGGACTGGTCGATCTTCGAGGCGATCTCGCAGGGCCTCGGCGAATTCGCGAACCTGCCGCCGGGCGCGCCGCCGCCGGCGCATTTCCTCGAGATCTGGGAGCGCGGCCGGACTTATTGCGACGCCCTGATCGAGGCGCGCCGCCGCGCGCCCGGCACCGATCTCGTCGGTAACATCATCGCGGCTCACGACCAGGTCGGGAAGATCAGCACCGAGGAGCTCTACGCCACCTTCATCATCCTCTATGCCGGCGGGCTCGGCAGCATCGTCAGCTATATCGGCTGGACCTTGTGGCGGCTTGCCCGCGATCCCGAGCAGCTGCAGCTGGTGCAGCGCAATCCCGAGCGGGTCGCCGACGCGCTGGCGGAATCGCTGCGCACCGATCCGGTCGGCTACACCGCCTTACGCTACGCCACGCAGGAGGCGGAGTTCGCGGGGCTGCGCCTGCTGCCCGGCATGCCGGTGATCCTGATCGAGGGCGCCACCAACTACGATCCGCGGGTCTACGAGGATCCGATCGAATTCGATCTGCGGCGCGCGCAGAAGCGCGAGGTGCTGTCCTTCGGCTCGGGCGTTCATCGCTGCATCGGCGCCTCGCTGGCCCGGATGAGCGCCAGGATCGCAGTTGGCGCCATGGTCGAGCGGTTCCCGCGGCTCCGTCTCGCCGATCCCGGTTTCTGGCCGGAGATCGTCGGCGGCCCGAAGGAGCGCGCCCCGGCCTCCGTGCCGCTGCGGATCGACTGATGCGGCTCTTCGACCTGACCGGCCGGGTCGCCATCGTCACGGGCGGCAATCGGGGGATCGGCCTCGGCATCGCCCAGGGCCTTGCCGAGGCCGGCGCCGCCATCGTTGTGGCCGCCCGCGACGCTGAGCAAAGCGAGGCGGCGCTGGCGAAACTGCGTGCGCTCGGGACAGAGGCCTGCTTCGTCCCGACCAGCGTCGACGACGAGGCGGCATGCCGCGCTATGGCGGAGGCGACGCTCGACCGGTTCGGTCGGATCGACATCCTGGTCAACAACGCCGGCCGCTTCGTCGGCGGCCACCCGCAGGACATGTCCTTGGCGGATTGGGAGGGCGTCCTGCGGACCAACCTGACCGGCGCCTTCCTCAGTTCGCAGGCGGTCTACCCGGCGATGCAGCGGCAGGGCGGCGGCAAGATCGTCAATCTCGGCTCGCTGGCTTCCGTCTTCGGCAGCCGCTTCGGCGCGGCCTATGCCGCCAGCAAGGGCGGGATCGTGCAGCTGACCCGCTCGCTGGCGATCAGCTGGGGCGCGGACAACATCCAGGTCAATGCGATCGTGCCGGGCTACATCGACTCCGACATGTTCCGCGCGGCGCGCGAGAAGAATCCGGCGCTCGGACCTTCCGTCCTCGCACGCACCCCGGCCGGCCACTTCGGCGAGCCCGCGGATGTGGCGGGCATCGCCGTGTTCTACGCCTCGGCCGCCTCGGACCACGTGACCGGCACGGCGATCCCGGTCGACGGTGGATATTCGGTCACGTTGTAGATGCAGACGAGCCGGGCTCACCCCTCCCCCCATCCCCCTCCCGCAAGGGGAGGGGAGATTTGGCCGCCGCTCCCCCCTCCCCTCGCGGGAGGGGGTTAGGGGGAGGGGGAGGTCGCCATGAACGGCCAGAAGGCAGGCGACGCCGTGACAAGCGGCCTGCCGCGGTGGAGTGGCGCCAAGCTGGCGGTGCTCGTTTCGGGCAATCTGCTGCTGACCTTCGTCATGTCGGCGGTGATGCCGGCCGCGGCGGCGATCGCGGCACATTTCGCCGACACCAGCCATGGCGCGCTCCTGGCGCAGACCATCATCACGGCGCCGAACGCGGCGATGATCTTCGGCGCGCCGGTTGCGGGATATCTCGCCGAGCGCGTCGGCCGGCGTCCGATCCTGCTGGCCGCGCTCATTCTTTATGCGCTGGCCGGCGGCGCCGGTATCTGGCTCGAGGATTTCGTGCCGCTCGCGACCGCCCGCGCGCTGATCGGCCTGGCCGCGGGGGCGATCTCCACCCTCTCCTTCACGCTGTCCGGCGACTATTACGAAGGCGCGGCGCGGACGCGGGCGCTCGGCTGGGTCGGCGCCGCGCCGGCGGCCGGCTCGGTCGTGGCCCTGCTGCTCGGCGGCGTGGTGGTCGATCACGGCGGCTGGCACGCGATCTTCTGGATCTACCTCACCGCGATCCCCGTGCTGATCCTGGCCGCGATCGCGATCGACGAGCCGGCCCGCCCGTTCGCCCGCACCGCCGGGACGGGCGCTTTGCCGCGTAATTTCCTGCTGGTCTACCTGCTGGCCGTGGGCGTTGCGGTGATGGCCATCACGCCCGGCGTGCAGGTGCCGTTCCTGCTGGCCGAGCACGGAATCCATAACGCCACGCTCATCGCCCTGCTGATCACCTGCACCGCGGTCGTGGCGACGGTGACGGCCGGCGCCTACACGCTCCTGCGGCGGCGCCTGTCGATCGAGGGCGTGCTGGCGATGATGCTGGCCGCGGCGGCCGCCAGCTATTTCCTGCTCGCCTTCGAGCAGGGCGTGCCGATGGTCGCGCTCGGCCTCGCCGTCTGCGGCGTGCCGGCGGGGCTGATGATTCCCCATATGGCGGCGATCGCGATGGAGAAGGCTTCGGATGCGGCGCGCTCACGCGCCGTCGGCCTGGCGATCGGCGGCGTCTATCTCGGGCAGTTCGTGATCCCCTTCGTCACCGAGCCGATCCGCACCGCGCTGGGTTCGCACCAGATGTTCGGCGTGTTGGCGGTCGTGCTGGTCGCCGCGTCAGTTGCCGCTGCGATCGCGAGCCGCGGCACGAGGCCGACGGGGCAGCAGCCGGTCTCGCTGCACCACTAGAGCCGGATGCGATCAGGTCGGCACGGCCTGATCGCTGAATCCGCCTCTAGCTATTTGAATCAGAGCGCGATTCAGACATTGGGTCGATTCGACCTAATGTCATCGCGCTCTAGGGGGCGAGCACCGCCCGGCCGCGGATCTGGCCGTGTTCCAGCCGGTGATAGGCGTCGAGGATGGTGTCGAAGGACACGCGCTCGACCTCCGGCGCCACCAGACCGGCTTCGGCCAGCGCCACCACCTCGTAGAGTTCCGGCAGCGTCCCGGCATAGGGCGCGCCGATCGAGGCGTCGCGCGCCGTGTCGTAGAAGCCGAAGGGCAGCGTCCCGCCGGCGACGCCGACCAGCTCGACCTTGCCCTTGCGGCCGAGCACCTTGATCGCGAGGCCCAGCGTCTGGTCGGTGCCCACCATGTCGACGATGAGCGCGGCGCCGAGGCCGCCCGTCAGCGCCTTGATCCTGTCGGCGGCGTCGGGCCCCGCGGCGACCGCCTCATGCGCGCCGATCTCCAGCGCGTGCTTCAGCTTCCCGGCGCTGGTATCGACCGCGATGATCCGCGCCGGCGTCAGCGCGCGCAGCATCTGGATGGCGATGTGGCCGAGCCCGCCGATCCCGATCAGCACCGCCGCCGAGCCCGGCACCAGCCGCCACAGCGAGCGCATGATCGTGTGGTAGCTGGTGAGCCCGGCGCACATCAGCGGCGCCGTCGTCACCGGATCGAGCCGGCCGAGCGGCACCAGGTGGCGCGGGTCGTGGATCAGCATGTACTCGGCCATGCCGCCGTCGATGCCGGCGCCCGGGCCCGCGACCTGGCCTTCGCAGATGTTCTCCTCGCCATGGGCGCAGCGGGCGCAATGGCCGCAGCCCCAGGGGAAATAGACCGCGTAGGCGTCGCCCTCCTTGAAGCCGGCAACGCCTGCGCCCATCGCATCGACCCAGCCGGTCGGCTCGTGGCCGATGGTCAGCGGCAGCGGGAACCAGGAGGGCTTCGCGTTGATCACGTAGAGATCGCTGTGGCAGAGGCCGGACCCTGCCACCTTCAGCCGGACCTGGCCCGGACCCGGGTCCGGAACCGGGACCTCGACGACCTTCGGCATCACCCCGGATTCGCGCAGCTGCAGCGCCCGCATCGTTCTCGCCATGGCGTCTCTCCCGCGGCCGGTCAGCCGGCCGTATTCACGAAGACGGATTTGATCTGCGTGTAGGCATCGATCGAATGCGGCCCCAGCTCGCGCCCGATGCCCGATTGCTTGTACCCGCCGAAGGGCGAGATCGGGTCGACCTTGAGATAGGTGTTGACCCAGACCGTCCCGGCCTTGAGCGCGCGGGCGACCTTGTGCGCACGGCCGATATCCCTGGTCCAGACCGCCGCGGCGAGCCCGTATTCCGTGCGGTTGCCCTGGAACACCGCGTCGTGCTCGTCCTTGAACGGGATCGCCGCAGCGACCGGCCCGAATATCTCCTCGCGCGCGATCCGCATCTCGTTGGTGACGCCGGCGAAGACGGTCGGCTTCACGAAATACCCGCGCTCGCGCGGCGGCGCGCCGCCGACCTGCACCCGCGCGCCTTCCTTCTGGCCGATATCGATATAGGCGCTCACCCGGTCGAATTGCTGCTTCGAGACCAGCGGCCCCATCGTCGTGGTCTCGTCGAACGGATCGCCGGTCTTGAACCCGGCGGTCGCCTTGCCGATCGCGTCCACCACCTCGTCGTAGATGCGCTCCTGGATGAAGACGCGCGAGCTGGCGACGCAGATCTGGCCCGCGAGGAAGCAGAACCCGCCCACCGTCGACGGCACCGCCTGGGCGAGATCGGCGTCGGGGAAGATGATGTTCGGCGACTTGCCGCCGAGCTCCAGCGTGACCTTCTTCAGGTTTCCCGCCGATGCCTTGAGGATCAGCTTGCCGATCTCGGTCGAGCCGGTGAAGCCGACCTTGTCGATGTCGGGATGGGCGGCGATCGCCGCGCCCGCGGTCTCGCCGAAGCCGGTGACGATGTTGACCACGCCAGGCGGCAGCCCGGCTTCGAGGATCAGCTCGCCGAGGCGGATGGCGGTCAGCGGCGTCTGCTCGGCCGGCTTCAGGATGCAGGTGTTGCCGCAGGCGAGCGCCGGGGCGAGCTTCCAGGAGGCGCTGCTCAGCGGCCCGTTCCACGGGATGATCTGGCCGCAGACGCCGACCGGCTCGCGCAGCGTGTAGTTGAAGATGGACGGATCCGACGGGTTGGTCTCGCCGAAGATCTTGGTTGCCCAGCCCGCATAGTATTCGAAGACCTCGCGCACCGAATCCACCATCGCCCGGGTGAAGGCGATCGGCGTGCCGTTGTTCAGCGTCTCGAGCTGCGCCAGCTCCTCGCGATGCGCATCGACGATGCGGGCAATGGCGAGCAGGTGGGAGGTCCGCTCGTGCGGCCGGATCGCCGACCAGCTCGGATGCTCGAAGGCGCGCCGCGCCGCCGCGACGGCGGCATCGACATCGGCGGCGGCACCCGAGGCGAAGCGGCCGATCACCTCCTCGGTCGCCGGGTTGACCGCCTCGAAGGTCTCGCCCGAGCGCGCCTCGACCCACTCGCCGCCGATCAGCAGGCGCTTCGGCGGGCCGGCAAGGAACTCCCGCGCGGCGGCGCAAAGCGGCGTGGACATCGGCCTGACCCTCCCTGTGCCCGGACCAATGGCGAACCATCGGAATTCCCGGAGACCGCAACAAATCATATTTCCTGATGCGCGGATGCCTTCCGCTCAGGACCTTGGAGAGCTTAGAATCCGACCGGAAATATGTCTTTGTTACAGAAGATTTTTCCGTCATCCCCGCGAAGGCGGGAATGGTAAGAGGGGCAAAACCCCGGGGCGGAGTTGGCACACCAGCTCAGTCTCGTCATGCCCGGACTTGATCCGGGCATCCACGTCTCGGTCGAAGCGACAGTCTTCTCAAGGGTTTGCAAATGGCCCGACGTGGATGGCCGGGACACGCCCGGCCATGACGACAGGAAGCGGGACGGAGAGCGCCCGGGGTTTTGCCCCTCTTACGCGGGAATGACGGTAACTTCTTGGGATTAAAGGATTTACTTCCGCTCGGACTCTGAATGTCCAGGCGGGCCACAGGAAGGGAACCCCATGCTCACCGGCACATGCCATTGCGGCGCCATCCATTGGACCCTCGAAGGCGACCCCGGCCCGGTTACGGCGTGCAACTGCACGCTCTGCCGCCGCTACGGCGCGCTCTGGGCCTACGATTTCGAGAACGTGCGCATCCGCATCTTCGGCCCGACCGCCACCTATGCCCGCGTGGGCAAGGAGGATCCGGCGCTCGAAATCCACTTCTGCCCGACCTGCGGCTGCGTGCTGTGCTGGCGCGGCCTCCGCCTGATGCCCGACGGACGCCGCCGCATCGCCGTGAATCTGCGGCTGGCGCCGCCCGAGGCGGTCGGCGACCTGCCGATCGACCATTTCGACGGGCTCGACACGTTCGAGGATCTGCCGAGCAACGGACGCTGCGTGCGGGATCTCTGGTTCTAAGGGGTTGGGCGTGACTCGCGGGAAGAAGGACGGGACGGCAGATGTTCCAGACGAGGTCGCACTCGGCAATTGCCTCTGCGGCAAGGTGCAGGTCGAGATCAAAATCCCCGCGGTCTGGGCCTGGCACGATCATTCGGCGGCGAGCCGGCACGCCCATGGCGCGGCCTATGCCACCTATGTCGGCAGCTGGCGCAGCCGCTTCCGGATCGTCAAGGGGGCGGCACATCTCCGGCGCTATGAGGATGCGAGCGCGGGGACGGCGCGCAGCTTCTGCGTGCGCTGCGGCACGCCGGTCCTCTACGAGCGCGGGCACGCGCCGAAGATGGTGAACATTCCCCGGGCCCTCTTCGCAGGGCGGACCGGGCGGGAACCGCGCTATCACATCGCCATTACCGAGGCGGCGGACTGGGCCTATAACGGCGAGACGCTGGCCCCCCTCAAGGGCTATCCCGGCGTGTTCTGGGAACGGCCGAAGGGCAGGAAACGGGGCCGCGCGACCGGGGCTTTCTGACCCGAATGAGGCGCTCAGGTGCGGCGTTCCAAACGACCGCTCCTGGGTGATCGTCGGAAGACGCAACTCCATCCGAGGGAATAAGTGCACTCGGCGTACTCCTACACATGGTTCACATTCATCTCGTATTGTCGTCCAGATGCCTCAATTTGGTGGAGCGGGTAATGGGAAGAACGGTTCGGCTATTGGGCGCGGCCACGCTCTACCTCCTACTGACCGCAGGGTGGACCAGCTACGCGGCGGATCTCGTTCAATCTGTTGGAGTACTCACTTTCCCCTCTGCATCGGCTGGCAGCGGTCACCAAATTGTGCTAAGTAGCCCTGCAGATCTGGCGCGCTTCTCGGCCTCATTGGTTGCCGATGGGGATGTGTCTGGACGTCCTGTGGTGGTCGACCTTGTGCTCAGGCGGTCAACAAAAGAAGCTGATACTCGGAATATCCTTGAACCGTCCGGGAACTGGCATGGAGCGCAGCCGTTCATATTTGCTGCATCGGACTTCCGACAGGGTCCGGAGAATTCCATTTATGGTCGGTCGCGAGTATTTCACATTCAGGAGATCGCGGCTGATGTGCTTGTCGAGGTCACGGAAGCGGTCGTGAACCAGAATGGCTCCGCGACGTTTTGCTGTTCGTTTGAGCGGCTGACAATGACAGTCACATTAGCCCCCCTGAACTCGGCACGCCATTCTCCCTGATCCAAACCGGGCTTTCGCCGCCGCCCGCTAAAGTGGTCAGTTATGGCGCATAGCGGACGAACTGACAGCGCTCGGCCGGGATGGCTCCGCCGAGTTTATACAACTGAAGTCAGACAAGACGGGCGAAGCACCCCCCGGCTACGCTACCGAAGGCTACGGAAGAACGCGCGCAAATCCTCGATCAGCGTTTCCGGCTCCTCCATCGGCACGAAATGCCCGCCGACCGGCGCCACATTCCACCGCTTGAGGTTGTAGTAGGTCTCGGCCCAGCGGCGCGGCAGCTTGACGATGTCGCGGTCGAACATCAGCGCGGCGGTCGGCGCCTCGATCACCGGCGTGCGGTCGTGCGACTTCTGCCATTTGTAGCGGCGGGCATCGGCATAGGCGCGCGCCGCCGTGCCGAAGCTCTCGGTCGCCCAGTAGAGCGTCATCGTGGTCAGCAGCTCGTCCTTGGTGAAGCGCCGCTCGACCTCGCCGCCGCAATCGCTCCAGCGCCGGCGCTTCTCCAGGATCCAGGCGCACATGCCGGCCGGGGAATCGTGCATGCCGTAGGCGAGCGATTGCGGCTTGGT
>DATGFU010000159.1:0-5180 GCA_035308865.1 Allostellaceae bacterium
TGCGCGAGATCGACCTGACGGTCGGGGAGGGCGAGATCCTGGGCCTGCTTGGCCGCTCCGGCTCGGGAAAGTCGACGCTGCTGCGCATCGCCGGCGGCCTGGTGCCGCCGAGCTCCGGCCGAGTGCTTTATCGCGGCGCGCCGCTCGCCGGACCGGCGGAGGGGATCGCCGTGGTGTTCCAGACCTTCGCCCTCTACCCCTGGCTCACCGTCCTGGAGAATGTCGAGCTGGGCCTCGACGCGCTCAACCTGGCGGACGACGAGGCCCGCCGGCGCGCCCACGCCGCGATCGACCTCATCGGCCTCGACGGGTTCCAGTCGGCCTATCCGCGAGAGCTCTCCGGCGGCATGCGGCAGCGTGTGGGGTTTGCCCGCGCGCTGGTCAGCGATCCCACGCTGCTGCTGATGGACGAGCCGTTCTCGGCGCTCGACGTCCTCACCGCGGAAACCCTGCGGACGGATTTTCTCGACCTGTGGGCGGCCGGCCAGCTGCCCACCAAGGCGGTGCTGATGGTCACGCACAACATCGAGGAGGCGGTGCTGATGTGCGACCGCATTCTGGTGCTGGGCACGAACCCGGGTCATATCGCGGCCGATATCCGGGTTTCCTTGCCGCAGCCGCGAAACCGGCTCGACGGCGGGTTCCACGCCATCGTCGACGAGATCTACGCCATCCTGACCTCGCGGATGGCCGAATCGCTGAGCGCCCAGGGGCAGATCCACGGCGGCCTAGCGCAGCATCTTCCACCGGTGGGCACCGGCGAGCTGGCGGGGTTCGTCGAGACGCTGGCCGCGCCGCCCTGGGATGGTCAGGCCGAGCTCGCGCGCGTCGGGAAGCCGCTCGCGCTGGCCGCCGACAAGCTGCTGCCGATCGCCGCGGCGCTGCACATGCTCGAATTCGCCGAGCTCAAAGGCGGCGAGGTGCGGTTGACCGCGTCCGGCCGTGTCTTCGCCTGCAGCGGACCCGACGAGCGCAAGCGGCTCTTCCGGGAACACTTGCTGCGCTTCGTCCCGCTCGCGGCCCATATCCGCCAGGTGCTGGACGAGCGCGAAGAGCATCAAGCGCCGCGCGCCCGCTTCGAATTCGAGCTCCAGGACCATCTCCACCGCGGCGATGCCGAGGCGACGCTACGCGCCGTCATCGGCTGGGGCCGCTATGCAGAGCTCTTCACCTACGACGACCGCACACGGCGCTTTGCGCTTGCGCCGGATTAGCCCGCGCCGCGGTTGATCCACGTCAACGTGGCGCAGCGCCCGCATGGCTAGGTTTGGCCTTACGGATTGGGAGTCGGCAGATGAAGGTCTCGGAAATCATGACCACCGGTGTCGCGACGGTGATGCCGGAAGCCTCGCTCGGCGAAGCGGTCAAACTGATGCTCGATCGCCGCATAAGCGGACTGCCGGTCGTCGACGGCAAGGGCAATATCGCCGGCATTCTGACGGAAGGCGACCTCCTCCGGCGCGCCGAGCTCGGCACCGAGCGGCATCGGCCGCGGTGGATCGAGTTCTTCTCGTCCACGGGCAAGCTCGCGCAGGATTATGTCAGCAGCCACGCCCGCAAGGTCGGCGAGATCATGACGCCCGACGTCGTCACCGTCGCCGACGACGCGCCGATCGGCGAGGCGGTGGCGCTGATGGAGAAGAAGCGGATCAAGCGGATACCGGTGACGTCGCAGGGCCGCCTCGTGGGCATCGTCAGCCGGGCGGATCTGCTCCATGCGCTGGCCAGCCTGACCGAGACGACGGCGCCCGAGACGGCCGGCGACGCCACGATCCGCAACCGGATCCGGCTGGCGGCGGCCCGCGAGAACTGGGTCCCGAAGAGCGTCAAGTTCATCGTCCGGAACGGCGTGGTGGAGCTGCGCGGGGTGCTGTTCGACGACCGGTGCCGCGGCGCCCTCCGCGTGCTCGCCGAGAACGTGCCCGGTGTGGCCGAGGTGAGAGATCACATGATTTGGGTCGAGCCGATGACCGGCATCGCGATGACCGATCCAACGGAAGCCTCCGGAAAGGGTGGCCGGTCCGCCGGCGCCTGAGTCCGGCCCGGCCGAACGAGGGACACCCATGGGAGCCTCCGAGATCATGCCCACGGGCGTCGTCACCGCGAAGCCTGAGCTTCTAGATTGACCAGATACAATATCTTGTATGCGATTTGGCATATCAACACAAGATGATGACAAACGGTCAATTTGGCGCAGTCGCCACGACGCACGCGCCGCCATCACCGCCGCATCTGCCACAGGAAGAAGACACCGCCAAGGCCGGCGGTGACGATGCCGACCGGCAGGTCCTCGGGCGCCAGCACAATGCGGGCGCAAGCATCGACGGCGACCAGGGCCGGGTAGTGTCTCAGTTTGAAATTTGATGCGTACGGGCTGATAGGGGTTGATCCAGGAACACGTCGTGGAAATGATTCCAAACAGGCATCAGCGAACCCATGAGAACCAAGATGCCAAAGGCAATCGCCCACCAAAATGCCACCGGGTGCTCATGCCGCTTATATGCCCCGCTGCGCAACGGGATTGATCCATGCATGATCGACCATATGATGAAGCTACCCCACACGAGCGGCGGTACAGTCGAAAAGATTAGTGGCCACACTTCAGGCTCTCTTCCGATATGACCCGCGCTTAGCCGGCGCCGCAGCCCGAGACGACGAACAGGCCGAGGCGGGGCCGCGATACGTCGATGCCAAGTGTCGCGGCGGTCTCATCGCCGTCATGGGATGGTGCTGCCGGAGGGGATCGAACTCTCGACCTCTCCCTTACCAAGGGAGAGGGACGGTAGAGAATGAACGCGAAAAGTGGCCTAATTCGGCCAATTTTAGGACGTCAATCTGCGGTTTTTGCGGTCCGGAAGGTTCATCAGACCCTCCGACCACTCCCTGTCAAACGAGCACCGCGGCGAGCTTCCGGAGGAAGGTCGGGCTATAGCGGGCGTAGACCCGCTCGGTGACGGCGGTGCTCGCGTGGCCGAGGTATTGCGAGATCTCGGACATCGGCATGCCGGCCTCGGCCAGGTGCACGGCGGCGCTGTGGCGTAGTACGTGCGGCGTGAGCTTCGGGAAGCCGAGGCTCTCCGCGGCCCGGGTGAAGGACTTGCGCACGCTCGCGATCCGGTCGCCCGCCCATTCCACGACATAGTCGCTGACGGCGATCTCGCGGGCCGCCTCGAGGGCGCCGCGGACGGTCGGGTTCATCGGGACGTTTGCGCGGCCCTTGTAGCGGGTCTCGCCACGGCCGAAATTGATGAACCCGGCCTCAAAATCGACCTGGTCCCACGTGAGCTGCAGCACGGCGCTCGACCGCGCCGCGGTGCCGTAGGCGATGATGGCGAACAGGCGCAGATGCGCCGACCGGAGCCCGTCGCGGAAGCGCTGCCATTCCTCCCTCGTCAGGTGGTACTCGCGCGGCGGCGGGGAGGGCGGCAGCTCGACCACCGCCGGCGTCGCCCTGTCGTGCCAGCGCAGAGCGGCGCGAAGGACGCCGAGCTCACGGGCGATCGTGCCCTCCGACCGCTTCTGTTTGCGGCGCCGCTCGGCGTAGGCGCGGCAGCGGGCGCGGTCGACCTGGTCGGGCCGCAAATGCCCGAAGACGGGCCTGAGCGGCTTCCATGAAAATTCGATCGTCGCGCGGGCGGCGCTGTCGGCCCTGTCGGCGAGATAGGCCTCGACGATCTCCGCTACGAAAGCGCGTCCAGCCCGTTGCTGGGCGGCTTTCCAGTCGGTGAGCCGGCGCTCGGCTTCGTGACGATCTTTGGTATGAAGGGACGCGCGGCGGGTCTGGGCGCCGTCGCGCCAGACGGCGCACCAGGTGCCTCGGTAGAGCTTGAGCCGGGCGGCTTCCATTCCTCTCCTCTCTCGCGCGCATACACGAAGCCGGCGGGGATGCGGCGGGCGCGGCCCAGCCCGATGGCCGGGATCTTGCCGCTCGCTATCCCCTTCCTGATCTGCCAGGCGCTCAGGCCCCAGCGGGTGGCAAGCCCCTCAGGCGTGAAGGGACGTGGATCGTCCTCCGTCCGGCTCGCCGCAAGGGCAGCGCGCGCCCGGGCGCGGCGGCCGAGGCTTGGCTCTTCGATAGGGGCCGGCGCCGGTTCCTCGCGGGCGCCGGCTTGGCGCGTCCCGGGGGCTGCCTCAGGTCGACGCTCCGGCGCGATCCCGAGGAAGTCGGCGGCCATCTCCTCCCCCAGCTCCCGCACGATCTCCTCGCGCGCGTCGGCGGCGATCGCCGCGAAGGACGCCTCCGTCCGCTCGACATCGCGCAGGGCCTTCCGAATCTCCGCCAGCTCCGCATACCACTCGTCGCGCGGGCGCTCCGGCGCCGGTGGGACGCCCTGCGGCCCCGTCATGGCGTTCCGACCGGCGAACGCCGTTCGCGTCTAATCAGCGGCGCCGGCGAGGTCCCGGAGGCCTTGGCGGCCAGGGCGAGCCAGCCCTCGGCCGCGCCAATCGCCAGCCGCGCATCCGCGTCGCGGCGCTGCTCCAGGAGCGCGAGCGCCCGACGCAGGTAGCAGGCGGCCGCCTCGCGCTCCTCCGACTCGGCCACCGGCCGACGCCACCGCGCCCAGCTCGGAAACCGCAGGGCCTCCCTGAGATGCGCGGTCACGGCTGAGACCCGAGCGCGATCGCATCCCGGATTAGCGCGCCGGCCATCGTCCCTTGACGCAGCGCGATCCGTGCCTTGACCGCGAGAGCGGCCGCCGTGGTCGCAGGCATCTCGGCAATCTCGTCGACCAGCTCGCTATATCGACGCCAGCGCCGCTCCACGAGCCGGCTAGCCGCAGCCACGCCGGTCGACCTGCGAAGCGCGGCGTCTCTCTTCTCCCACGCCGCGTGTGTGCACCTGAGGCGTGGCTCCGGCTCGCGCTCTGCGAAATACTTCTCCTCCACTAAGGCGAGGGCGTCCTCCGCCTCGATCGCCGCGGCCTCCGCCCGTTCAAGGAGCCGAGCCTTCGCGCTGATATCGGCAGACGGGACCGCGCTCGCGACAACGGCTGCGCCCATACCTGCGAGCCGGTCGATATCGCGGAAGGTCGACCACAACAGCAGCTCGTCGATGCCGCAGTCATCCGGAATCGGCGCCTTCGGGAAGAAGGCCATCCCTCGGAGCACCTGAGCCTTGAGGTGAACGTCCGCGATGGACCGAGCCGGCGCGGCCGCGATCTCCTCCCCCAGCCTGGCCT
>DATGFU010000160.1:0-5711 GCA_035308865.1 Allostellaceae bacterium
TTGCCGCCACGAGAACGAGTCTCGGGCGAGGCTTGTGCGTCTTTTGATGTCGTCATGCGCGGGCTTGACCCGCGTATCCACGTCGTTCCGTGTCGCGGAGCTACGTGGATGGCCGGCTCTGGGGCCGGCCATGACGACAAAAGAGAGTCTCCGAAGCGGCGCCTGCAACCGATTTCAATTCCCCGGACAGCCGTGCAGTGGGGGGGAGAGGGTCGGGGTGAGGTGGGGCTCCTCCGGCACGTCGGCCCGACCCACCTCACCCTCCCGCTGCGCGGGTCCCTCCCTCTCCCCCCTGAAGGGCGGAGAGGGGCTGGCTTGCGCCGCCTGCGGCTCGCAATGACGGTCATGGAGTGCCTGCTTGGGAGGCGAGCGCGCGCCGATAGATCGGCCGGCGGAAGTCAGGCCGGTCGAGCCGGGAGAACCCGGCGCGCTCGAACATGGCGGGCACCCCGGTATAGGCGAAGGCGCCGGGAAGGCGCTTGCCGTGGGGTTCGGCCGGGTAGGCTTCGAGCGTCGCCGCCCCACGGACTGTGGCCTGATGGATGGCGGCCTCGAGCAAGGCCCGCGCGATGCCGCGCCCGCGCAGTTTCGCCGGCACGTAGAAGCAGGTGACCGCCCAACTGCCGCGTGGGCGCTCCAGCGCGAGGCTGGGCTTGCTGGCGAGGCGCGGATAGGCGTCGCAGGGGGCGAGGTCGCACCAGCCGGCGGGCGCGCCGTCGACGAAGGCGAGGACGGCATGGCAGCCACCGGACTCGACGAGCCGGGCGAGCGCATTTCGGTTGGGCTCGCCCTCGGCCGCCCGCCATGTCGCCCCGCCGCGGGCGGCGCGCCAGTACATGCACCAGCATCCGCCGCAGGCGCCGTTGCGGCCGAACAGGCGCTCGATCAGCGGAAAATCGCCCGGTCCGACCGGGCGGATGTCGACTTCTAACGTTATGGTTTCGCCCCTCGCGATCCCCGGTGAACATGGTATTCTAGCCTCCGTCGGTTTCCGCTCCAACGGCGGCATGATGAGGGGGGCCAAGTCCATGTCCGACCAGTTCACCGAGGTCACGTCCCAGGGTTATTTCTCGCGCCTCGGCGGCAGCTTCTTCGGCGTCCTGATCGGCTTCGTCCTCGTGGCGGGCAGTGTCTTCCTGCTCTATTGGAACGAGGGCCGCGCGGTCCAGGCGATCGGGGCGTTGGAGCGCGCCCAGAAGGAGGTCGTCGAGATCAAGGCCGACCCGGCCGACGGGGCGGCCAACACCCGTCTCGTGCACGTCTCCGGCGACATGACGGCCGCCCAGCCGGCCAGGGACGCGAAGTTCGGCGTGACCGGCCCGGGGCTGGCGCGGCTGAGGCGCACCGCCGAGATGTACCAGTGGAAGCAGGAGGAGCACGAGGAATCGCACACCTCCGTCGGCGGCACCAAGACCACCGAGAAGACCTACACCTACACCAAGGTCTGGTCGGAGGAGCCGATCGATTCGAGCAGCTTCAAGGCCGACAATCACCGCAACCCCCCGATGCCGGTACGCTCCGAGACGTTCGACGGCGGCGACGTCAAGCTCGGCGCGTACCGGCTCGAGCCGTCGGTGCTCGACCAGGTCGACGCCTTCAAGCCGTTCGACGGATCCGGCGGAGAGGCGCCGGCGGGCTGGCGCCGCGATGGCGACGAGTTCTACCACGGGGCCGGTCCCGGCAGCCCGGCCATCGGCGATGTCCGCGTCCGCTTCACCGCGGTGCCGGGTCAGACCATCTCGGTCGTGGCCAAGCTGGCCGGCGGCGCGCTCGTCGAGTATCGCGACCCCGACGGCTACCGGATCGCGCTCGTCGAGCCCGGCACCGTGTCCGCGGACGAGTTGTTCAAGGCGAAGCAGCAGGAAGAGAATCTGTGGACCTGGATCCTGCGCGGCGCCGGGTTCGTGCTCATGCTGATCGGGTTCATGCTGATCGCCGGGCCGATCTCGATGGTCCTCGCCTTCCTGCCCTTCCTCGAAGGCATTGCGGAGACCGGGGTCTTTATCGTCGCGGTGACGATCTCGGTGCCGCTCACGCTGGTTGTGGTCGCCGTCGCCTGGATCGCCCACCGGCCCGTCTATGGAATCGGCCTGCTGGTCGCCGCGGTCGGCGCGTTCATCCTGTTCCGGCGGATGCACAAGCGGCCTGTGGCGGTCGCCGCGCGGCCCGGCACGACGCCCTTCATGCCGCCCGGCATGACCTCCTGAGCCGGGCGTCGTCGCGACCGCCGCAGGGGCGATGACGACCTACAACCGCTTCGCCGGGAGCAGCGTGGAACGGCTCGCCGCCTTGAGCGACGGGCTCTTCGCGGTAGCGATGACGATCCTGGTGCTGGACCTGCATGCACCCGCCGCCGCGGCGATCCATGGCGAGGCGGAGCTGTGGCAGGGGCTGGTGGCGCTGGGGCCGCGGCTGCTCATCTATTTGATGAGCTTCCTCACGCTCGGAATCTTCTGGGTCGGCCAGCAGACCCAGCTCAACCACCTCGCCCGCGGCACGCGCGACCTCGCCTGGATCCACCTGGCGTTTCTCTTCACGGTCACGCTGATGCCGCTGTCGACCGCGCTGATGGCGGAGTTCATCACCTATCGCGTGGCGCTGGTGGCCTACTGGCTCAACATCCTGCTGCTCGGCGCCACGCTCTATGCGAGCTGGCGCTACGCCGCCGCCGCCGGGCTGGTGAAGCCCGACGCGCCGGAGGAGATCGTCCACTCGGTCGAACGCCGCATCATCATCGCCCAGTCGCTCTACGCGCTGGGCGCCGCGCTCTGCGTGATCAATACCTACTGGAGCCTGGGCTTCATCGTCCTGGTCCAGATCAACTACGCCGTAGCGCCGCGGCTCGGGGCGTTGTTCCGGCTGTAAAGGTTTTCGGCCCTCCGGCGCGCACGGCGCAACTGACGCCCAATGTTCATCAAAATCCCCGCGAGCCGTGCGGTAAACTGCGCCCCGAGGCCAACCTTCAATCGCTCGGGGAGTCCTTCATGTCGGAAACCATGGAGAAGCCCAAGGTCGACGCGTCGCCGCACGACAAATGGGTGTCGCACTTCCTCGGCATCGAGGTCGCCAGGCTGCTCGGCACGGCCTCGGATGACGCGGCCGAAGGGGACCAGCCCGAGGAGGCTCTGCTTGGTCTCGACGAGGGCGAGCTGCGCGGGCGGCTCAACGAGATCGGCATCCGGCTGCGCAACCGGTCCGACGCCGACGCGCTCGGCGACATCCGGGATCTCTTCAAGCAGGCGGTCGAGGCGCTGAAGGGCAGGGACCTGGTCTCGTGCGACGAGTTGCTGACCGAGGTCGCGGACGCGCTCGATGCCATCCCCGATGCCGGCCGCGCCAAGAAGGAGATCGGCGGCGGCGGCCCGTCGCTGCGCGTCATCGCAACGCTCGGGCTCACCTGGCAGAAGAAGTGCGAGGCGCAGGCGGCGGAACTCACGGAGCTGATCGGCCAGCTGGCGGACGACGTCGTCGATTCAGGCGTCTGCGAGTCGCCGGAGGAAGAGGCGGAGGTCACCAAGAACGTCAACAAGCTGCTCGATTCGGCCGAGATGATCCGCGGCTTCAGCACCGAGCTGCAGGAACTGCTCGACCGCGACACGCTGGACGAGCTGGTCAACGCGACGCCGCCGCAGCGCAAGGAGCTGCTGGTGCCCGTGCTCAGTCAGCTCGATATCATGGAGAGCCAGATCAAGGCCGACGAACTGCTCGGCTTCGTCAAGGAGAACCACATCAAGCCGATCGATCCCCAAGCGGCCCTGGTCGGCTTGATCGGCGAATTCCGCAAGCAGGTCGCCGCGTAATCTCTCCGCTCCGCTCGGGCGGTGGCGGAACGCGCTGCGCTTTTCCGCCCTACACTCCGGGGCCGTAGGGCGGAAAAGCGAAGCGCATTCCGCCACGCATCCTTCTACACCTTCACCTGCTGATCATCCTGCTTCTGCTTCTCGATCTCGATCACCTGGAGGATCGAGGTGACGCCCTGCGCACCGTCCTGGCCGGTGTCGTTCAGCGCGTCGTCGTCATCCTCCTCGTCGCCATCCGGCTTCTGCAGCATGCCGTTGCCGTCCTTGACCTTGGCGCCCTTCTGGCTGGCCATGCGGTCCTCTTCGCGCTGGTACTTGCCGAGGATGCCGTTGGTCAGCGGCTTCAGCTCGCCGAGATAGACGATCATCTGTTTGTGCGGCTTGTCCTTCTTGTCGAGCGGCGCCAGGCCGGCGAGCGTCTGGACGGCCGTCGTCGAAAAGCTGGTCATCCGGTCGAGCGATGCCTGGAGGTCCCAAATCGCCGCGCTTTCCTGCTCGGCCATCTTCTCGAGATTGGCATTGGCCTTGTCGAGCTCCTCCTTCGCCTTCTTCGTGGCTTCCGGATCGGTGCCCGCCGCCGCCTTGTCGTGCGCCTCCTTCTTGGCGGTCGCCTCCTTCTCGGCGTTGCCGCGGGCTTCCTGGGCCGTCACCCAGACCGTGCGGGCGTTCTCGACCGCGGCCATCTCCTCCTCGACATTGGCGAGGGCGGCCATCAGGGCGCGACCCTGGCCCGGCTTCAGGTCGGCGGATTTCTCGGCGGCGGAGAAGAACATGGCGACGCTGTCGGTGGTGAGCTGGATCGCGCCGGGATACCAGTCCTCCGGCGTCGCCACCTCGCGCAGCAGGATCGGATCGTCCGGGTAGAGTGCCTCGAGGAAGGTCACGACCTTCTGAACGTTGGTGTCCTTGCTGTCCATCACCCGCTCGGTCAGCCCGCACTTCTTGAGAGCGTTCCGCGCCACCGGGTTGTCGTCCCACTCGGCGCCATAGGCGATGACGTATTTCGCGAGCGTCGGGTTCTCGCGGATCGCCTCGCGCACCTTCTTGCGGTTCTTCGGGTTCTTGAGCGCCTCCTTGTAGGTGCTCCAGGCCATCGCGAGCTTGGTCTGGTCGTAGTACTTGATCGCGAGCTGCTTCAGCGAGGTGGCCGCCGTCACGGCCGCGTTGAGCGCGTAGCCGGCCGGCGCGGCATGGCCGCAGCAGGAAAGCACGCCGGCCTCGATCTTGGCGACGGCCAGCGCGATATCGGCGATGTCGCGCTCGTATTGCAGCTCCGAAAGCCCGGCGCGGTTCAGCATCGCCTCGACCTGCACGCTCATCGCGGCGCGCGCGTCATCGACGTTCTCGGCCCATTCGGCATAGGCCTGCAGATGCGTGGCCGCACGCTTCATGGCGAAGGCGAGATCGACGAGACCGGCCGCGATGTTGGCCTGCGGCACGAAGGCCGCGACCGCCTGCACCGGCAGCGAGGCGAGCTGCTGCGCGAGCTGGACCATCATGTAGCTCTTCTTGATCTCCATGATGAGCGTCTCGATCTTCTCGACTTCCGCGTCATCGTCGTCCTCGCTCGCATTGAGCGCGTCGCGGAACGCCTTCGACTCCTCGGCGAGGCGCTGTGCGTCGCTCTTGCGTGATTCCTCGACCACGGTCGCCTGCTGCTTCTTGATGAGCCCGGCGAGCGCCTTCAGCGACGGATCCTTCGCGAAGAGCTTCTCCAGCTCCTTGGGCGTCTTGGTCTGGAGCAGGGCGATCGCCTGGTCGCCGGCCGAATATTGCGGTCCGGTGGAGCCCTGGGCCTGGAACTGCGACAGGACCGGCTCCTCGGCAAACTTGATGAAGCAGTATTGCTCGTAGTCGGACTGGTACAACGCCATCGTCTGGGTGTCGTTCGCTTCCTGCGCCTTTTGGTAG
>DATGFU010000161.1:0-16584 GCA_035308865.1 Allostellaceae bacterium
CCCGCAGCCCGACCGTCCGAAGGACCGGCCGTTCCTGATGCCGATCGAGGACGTGTTCTCGATCTCGGGCCGCGGCACCGTCGTTACGGGCCGGGTCGAGCGCGGCATCGTGAAGGTGGGCGACGAGATCGAGATCGTGGGCCTGCGGCCGACGGTGAAGACAGTGGTGACGGGTGTGGAGATGTTCCGCAAGCTCTTGGACCAGGGCGAGGCCGGGGACAACATCGGGGCGCTCTTGCGCGGGACCAGGCGCGAGGAGGTGGAGCGCGGCCAGGTGCTGGCGGCACCGGGCTCGATCACGCCGCACACGAACTTCAAATGCGAGGCCTATGTGCTGACCAAGGAGGAGGGCGGGCGGCACACGCCGTTCTTCTCGAACTACCGGCCGCAGTTCTATTTCCGGACCACGGACGTGACCGGGACGATCAAGCTGCCGGAGGGGGCGGAGATGGTGATGCCGGGCGACAACATCTCGATGGAGGTGGAGCTGATCGCGCCCATCGCCATGGAGAAGGGCCTGCGCTTCGCCATCCGCGAGGGCGGCAAGACCGTCGGCGCCGGCGTCGTCGCCGACATCATAAAGTAGTCCCGAGGAGTACGCCCGATGGCGATCGACAATCAAAATATCCGGATCCGCCTGAGGGCGTACGATCATCGCGTGCTCGACCAGTCGACCAGCGAGATCGTGAACACGGCGAAGCGCACGGGCGCGCGGGTGCGGGGACCGATCCCGCTGCCGACGCGGATCGAGCGTTTCACGGTGCTCCGCTCGCCGCACATCGACAAGAAGTCGCGCGAGCAGTTCGAGATCCGCACCCACAAGCGCGTGCTCGACATCGTCGATCCCACGCCGCAGACGGTCGATGCGCTGATGAAGCTCGAGCTCGCGGCCGGCGTCGACGTCGAGATCAAGATCTGACCATGCGCACCGGACTCCTCGCCCAGAAGGTGGGCATGACAAGGGTCTTCACCGCCGAGGGCAATCACGTGCCCGTGACGGTGCTGAAGGTCGACCATTGCCAGGTGACCGCCGTGCGTACGACCGAGACCGACGGCTACACCGCGGTCCAGCTCGGCATCGGCAAGGCCAAGGTCAAGAACGTGTCCAAGGCCGAGCGCGAGCGCTTCGCCAAGGCCAGGATCGAGCCGAAGCGCAAGCTCGTCGAGTTCCGCGTCAGCGCCGATGCGCTGATCGAGGTCGGTGCCGAGCTGTCGGCCGAGCATTTCGTGCCCGGCCAGTATGTCGACGTGATCGGCACGACCATCGGCAAGGGCTTCGCCGGCGGCATGAAGCGCTGGAACTTCGGCGGCCTGCGCGCGACCCACGGCGTCTCGGTCTCGCATCGCAGCCACGGCTCGACCGGCCAGCGCCAGGATCCCGGCAAGGTCTTCAAGAACAAGAAGATGGCCGGCCATCTCGGCGTCGAGCGGGTGACCACGCAGAACCTGAAGGTCGTCTCAACCGATGCCGAGCGCGGCCTGATCCTGCTGCAGGGCGCGGTGCCCGGCCATGAGGGCGGCTACGTGCTGATCAAGGACGCGGTCAAGCGCAAGGCCCCCGAGAACCTGCCGTTCCCGGCGGCGCTCAGGACGGCGCCCGGTACGGCCGAGGCTGCGGCCGCGCCGGAGACGTCCGTGGCGGAGGGCGAATGACCATGAAGCTCGCCGTAACCAACCTGGCGGCCGAGGAGGTCGGCTCGATCGAGCTCGACGAGTCCGTGTTCGGGCTGCCGATGCGCAAGGACATCCTCGCGCGCATGGTGAACTACCAGCTCGCCAAGCGCCGCGCCGGCACGCACAAGACCAAGGGCATCAGCGAGATCGCCGGCACCACGAAGAAGCCGTGGAAGCAGAAGGGCACCGGCCGCGCAAGGCAGGGCTCGCTGCGCTCACCGCAGTTCCGCGGCGGCGCGGTGATCTTCGGGCCGGTGGTGCGCAGCCACGCGTTCGATCTTCAGAAGAAGGTCCGCAAGCTGGCGCTCAAGACCGCGCTTTCGGCGAAGCTCAGCGATGGCAAGCTGATCGTCATCGACCGCGCCGCGGTCGAGACGCCGAAGACCGGCGCGCTGGCCAAGCAGTTCGCCACGCTCGGCTGGTCGAACGTGCTGATCATCGACGGGGCGGTCGACGAGGGCTTCGCCCGGGCCGCCCGCAACCTGCCGCATGTCGACGTGCTGCCGCAGCGGGGCGCCAATGTCTACGACATCCTCAGGCGCGACACGCTGGTCCTGACCCAGGCCGCCGTCGCCGAGCTGGAGGCTCGCCTGAAATGAGCAGGTTCCGCGTGATCCCCAACACGCCGGTGAAGGTCTCGCCGGAGCGCATGTACGAGATCGTCAGGGCGCCGGTCATCACCGAGAAGGCGACGATGGCGTCCGAGCACAACCAGGTCACGTTCCGCGTGCCGCTCGACGCCACCAAGCGCGAGGTCAAGGCCGCGGTCGAGACCCTGTTCAAGGTCAAGGTCACGGCGGTCAACACGGTCCGGACCCAGGGCAAGATCAAGCGCTTCCGCGGCCGGCCCGGCCAGCGGAGCGACGCCAAGAAGGCGATGGTCACCCTGGCCGAGGGCTCGAAGATCGACGTGACGACGGGAATCTGACGCCATGGCGCTCAAGACATTCAAGCCGACCACGCCGTCGCAGCGGCAGCTGGTCATCGTCGACCGCAGCGAGCTGTGGAAGGGCGAGCCCGTGAAGGCGCTCACCGAGGGCCTGCGCGGCCAGGGCGGACGCAACAACACCGGCCGCGTGACCATGTGGCAGCGCGGCGGCGGCCACAAGCGGCGCTACCGGATCGTCGACTTCAAGCGGCGGCGCTTCGACATGCCGGCGACCGTCGAGCGGCTGGAATACGACCCGAACCGCACCGCCTTCATCGCGCTGGTGAAGTATTCGGACGGCGAGCTCGCCTACATCCTGGCGCCGCAGCGGCTGAAGGCCGGCGACGTCGTGGTCTCGGGCGAGAAGGTCGACGTCAAGCCCGGCAACGCGATGCCGCTGAAGAACATGCCGGTCGGCACGATCGTCCACAACGTGGAGATGAAGCCCGGCAAGGGCGGCCAGCTCGCGCGCTCGGCCGGGACCTACGTCCAGCTGGTCGGCCGCGATGCCGGCTACGCGCTCCTCAAGCTCTCCTCCGGCGAGCTCCGCATGGTGCGCGGCGAGTGCATGGCCACGGTCGGCGCGGTCTCGAACCCGGACCAGCAGAACATCGTCATCGCCAAGGCCGGACGGTCGCGCTGGCTCGGCAAGCGGCCGCATGTCCGCGGCGTCGCGATGAACCCGATCGACCATCCGCATGGCGGCGGCGAAGGCCGCAGCTCGGGCGGCCGCCACCCGGTGACCCCGTGGGGCAAGCCGACCAAGGGCAAGAAGACGCGTCACAACAAGGCGACCGACGGGCTGATCGTCCGCCGCCGCGCGAAGTAACGGAGTAGAGCCCCGTGTCACGTTCCGTCTGGAAGGGCCCGTTCGTCGACGGCTACCTGCTGAAGAAGGCAGAGAAGGCCCGGTCGTCGCCGCGCAACGAAATCATCAAGACCTGGTCGCGCCGGTCGACGATCTTCCCGCAATTCGTCGGGCTGACGTTCGGCGTCTATAACGGCCACAAATTCATCCCGGTGCTGGTGACCGAGAACATGGTCGGCCACAAGCTCGGCGAGTTCGCGCCGACGCGGACCTTCTACGGTCACGCGGCCGACAAGAAAGCCAAGAGGGCCTGAGATGTCGAAGCCTTCAGCGCCCCGCAGGGTGGCCGAGGACGAGGCGATGGCCTTCGTCCACACCATCCGCACGAGCCCGCGCAAGCTCAATCTGGTGGCCCAGCTGATCCGCGGCAAGGCGGCCCAGGCGGCGCTCGCCGAGCTCACCTTCTCGCGCCGGCGCATCGCGCAGGACGTCAAGAAGTGCCTGCAGTCGGCGATTGCGAATGCGGAGAACAACCATCAGCTCGACGTCGACCGGCTCTACGTCAAGGAAGCGACGGTCGGCCGCGCCCTCGTCATGCGGCGCTTCCACGCCCGCGGCCGGGGCCGTTCCTCGCGGGTCGAGAAGATGTTCAGCAATCTCACCGTCATCGTGCGCGAGCGCGAGCAGGAGAAGGCCTAATGGGTCAGAAGATCAATCCGATCGGCCTCCGGCTCGGCATCAACCGGACCTGGGACAGCCGCTGGTTCGCGCGCAAGGACTACGGCAACCTGCTGCATCAGGATCTCAAGCTCCGCAACTACCTGATGGGCCGGCTCAGCCAGGCCGGCATCGCCAAGGTGGTGATCGAACGCGCGGCCAAGAAGGCGCGAGTGACCATCCACACCGCGCGGCCCGGCGTCGTCATCGGCAAGAAGGGCGCGGACATCGAGAAGCTGCGCACGGAAGTCTCGAAGCTTACCGGCGGCGAGGTCAGCCTCAACATCGTCGAGATCCGCAAGCCCGAGATCGAGGCGAAGCTGATCGCCGAGGGCATCGCGCAGCAGCTGGAGCGCCGCGTCGCGTTCCGCCGCGCCATGAAGCGCGCCGTGCAGTCGGCGATGCGGCTGGGCGCCCAGGGCATCCGGATCAACTGCTCCGGCCGTCTCGGCGGCGCCGAGATCGCGCGCATGGAGTGGTATCGCGAAGGCCGCGTGCCGCTGCACACGCTGCGCGCCGACGTCGATTACGGGACCGGCACGGCCAAGACCACCTACGGCACCTGCGGCGTCAAGGTCTGGGTGTTCAAGGGCGAGATCCTGGCGCACGACCCGTTGGCGTCGGAGCGGCGCGCCGAGCAGCTCGGCGGCGGTGGCGAGAGGAGCGGCGGGCCCCGGTCCTGACCGGCTCCCCCCGATTTGAGAAGGTCCAGGACCCATGCTGAGTCCCAAGCGAACCAAGTTCCGGAAGGCGCACAAGGGGCGCATTCACGGCAACGCCAAGGGCGGTACCGCGCTGAATTTCGGTGCGTTCGGCCTGAAGGCGGTCGAGCCCGGCCGGATCACCGCGCGCCAGATCGAGGCCGCGCGCCGTGCCATCAGCCGCCACATCAAGCGCGTCGGCCGCGTCTGGATCCGCGTCTTCCCGGACGTGCCGGTCTCGACCAAGCCGGCCGAGGTCCGCATGGGCTCGGGCAAGGGCGCGCCGGAATACTGGGTGTGCCGGGTCAAGCCCGGCCGGATCATGTTCGAGCTGGACGGCGTTCCCGAGGACACGGCCAAGCTCGCCTTCGAGCTGGCCGCGGCCAAGCTGCCGATCGGCACGCGCTTCGTCCAGCGTCTGGGCGGGGAGGCTTAAGATGAAGGCGAGCGATCTTCGGACGAAGACCCCGGACGAGCTCAAGACCGAGCTCCTGAACCTGCGGAAGGAGCAGTTCAACCTGCGCTTCCGCAAGGCCTCGGGCCAGCTCGAGAACACGGCGCGGGTGCGCGAGGTGCGGCGGGACATCGCCCGGATCAAGACGGTTCTGGCCCCGAAGAAGGCCCAGGGCGGAGTGACGAAACATGCCTAAGCGGATTCTGCAGGGCCTGGTGGTCAGCGACAAGCAGGACAAGACGATCGTCGTCTCGGTCGAGCGTCGCGTCATGCACCCGGTCTACAAGAAGTTCATCACGCGGTCGAAGAAGTACGCCGCGCACGACGAGTCGAACCACTTCAAGGTGGGCGACACCGTGCGGATCGAGGAATGCCGGCCGATCTCGAAGAACAAGCGCTGGGTCGTCCTCGCGGACGAGGCGGCGGCTGCCGCAGCGGCGCCGGCGGGAGAGTAAGACCATGATCCAGATGCAAACCAACCTGGACGTCGCCGACAATTCGGGCGCCCGCCGGGTGCAGTGCATCAAGGTGCTGGGCGGCTCGAAGCGGCGCACCGCCGTGGTCGGCGACGTCATCGTCGTGTCGATCAAGGAGGCGATTCCACGCGGCCGCGTGAAGAAGGGCGACGTCCACCGCGCCGTCATCGTGCGGACCGCCAAGGAGATCCGCCGGGTCGACGGCTCGTCGATCCGCTTTGACCGCAACGCCGCCGTGCTGATCAACAAGCAGGGCGAGCCGATCGGCACGCGCATCTTCGGGCCGGTGACCCGCGAGCTCCGGGCGAAGAAGTTCATGAAGATCGTCTCGCTGGCGCCGGAGGTGCTCTGACCATGGCCGCGAAGATCAAGAAGGGCGACACGGTCCAGGTGATCTCGGGCGCCTACAAGGGCCGCTCGGGCGAGGTGCTGTCGGTCCTGACCGACCGCGACCGCGTGGTCGTGCGCGGCGTCGCCATGGCCAAACGGCACACCAAGCCGTCGATGGCCGGCCAGGGCGGCATCGTCGACAAGGAGCTGTCGATCCACGTCTCCAACGTCGCCCATATCGATCCCAAGACGAAGAAGCCGACCCGCGTCGGGTTCAAGCTCGTCGAGGGTGGCCGCAAGGTTCGCTTCGCGAAGCGGTCCGGCGAGATCCTGGACCGGTGAGGACGTGATGACTGCTCGATTCCGCCAGCAATACCAAGAGACGCTGAAGCCGGCCCTGATGAAGGAGTTCGGCTACACGAATGCGCTGCAGGTGCCGCGCCTCGACAAGATCGTGGTCAACATGGGCGTCGGCGACGCGGTCCAGGACTCGAAGAAGATCGACGCCGCGGTGCGCGACCTGACGGCGATCACCGGCCAGAAGCCGGTGGTCACGCGCGCCAAGAAGTCGATCGCGACCTTCAAGCTGCGCGAGAACGTGCCGATCGGCGTGAAGGTCACGCTGCGGTCCGACCGCATGTACGAGTTCCTCGACCGCCTGATCACCGTGGCGCTGCCGCGCGTGCGCGACTTCCGCGGCCTGTCCGGCAAGAGCTTCGACGGCCGCGGCAACTATGCGCTGGGCTTGAAGGAACAGCTCGTGTTCCCGGAGGTCGACTACGACAAGGTCGATACGGTCCGGGGCATGGACATCGTGATCTGCACCACGGCGAAGACCGACAAGGAGGCGAAGGCCCTCCTCAAGGGCTTCCAGATGCCGTTCAACAACTGAGCGGCAGGAGCGACAGGACATGGCGAAGACGAGTGCCGTCGAGAAGAACAAGCACCGCCGCGCGCTGGCCCAGAGCCAGGCGGCGAAGCGGGCGCGGCTGAAGGCCGTCGCCACGAGCCGCACGGCGAGCGCCGAGGAGCGGTTCATGGCGGCGCTGAAGCTGGCGGCGCTGCCGCGCAACGGCTCGAAGACGCGCATCCGCAACCGCTGCGAGCTCAGCGGCCGGCCGCGCGGCTTCTATCGCAAGTTCAAGCTCTCGCGCATCGCGCTGCGCGAGCTGGCCTCGGCCGGGCAGGTCCCGGGCGTGGTCAAGTCGAGCTGGTAAGGAGTTACGCCTGATGACCATGAGTGATCCCCTCGGCGATCTCTTGACCCGCATTCGCAATGCGCAGCGGGCGAAATCGACGAGCGTCCGCTCGCCGGCGTCGAAGGCGCGCGCCAACGTGCTCGACGTGCTGCAACGCGAGGGCTACATCCGCGGCTTCACGAAGATCGATGTGCGGCCCGGCGTGTCCGAGCTGAACATCGAGCTGAAGTACCTGGACGGCGAGCCGGTGATCAAGGAGATCGACCGGGTCTCGAAGCCGGGACGGCGCATCTACTCGAAGATCGCGGATTTGCCGAGGGTCTATAACGGCCTCGGCATCGCGATCCTGTCGACGCCGCGGGGCGTCATGTCCGATGGCGAGGCACGGGCCGCCAATGTTGGCGGTGAAGTGCTGTGCCGCGTTTTCTGAGGCTGGGCGGTCCATGTCGCGTGTAGGCAAATATCCGGTCGCGGTGCCGGCCGGGGTCGATGTCCGGATCGCCGGTCACGAGCTGACGGCGAAGGGCAAGGTCGGTTCGCTCAGCGTGCCGCTGACGAGCGACGTCACGGTCACGCTCGAGGACGGCAAGGTCGTGGTCAAGCCGGAGGGCGAGTCGACGCGGGCCCGCATGATGTGGGGCACCACGCGGGCGCTCGTCGCCAACGTGATCCGCGGCGTCTCGCAGGGCTATTCGGTCGGGCTCGAGATCAACGGCGTCGGCTATCGCGCCGCGGTCAACGGCAGGGTGCTGAACCTGCAGCTGGGCTACAGCCACGACATCGATTTCCCGATCCCCGACGACGTGAAGATCGTCTGCGAGAAGCCGACCGCGATCACGGTCAGCGGCGCCGACAAGCAGCGCGTCGGCGCGGTTGCGGCCAAGATCCGCTCGTTCCGCGGCCCCGAGCCCTACAAGGGCAAGGGCGTCAAGTACGTGACCGAGAAGATCCGCCGCAAGGAAGGCAAGAAAAAGTAAGGATCCGCGAGATGAGGAATTCCAAGGCCCTCTTCCAGCGCCGGCAGGAGCGCGCGCGCACCCGCCTGCGCCGCGTGGCAGGCGACCGGCCGCGGCTCAGCGTCTTCCGCTCGTCGCAGCATATCTATGCGCAGCTGATCGACGATCATGCCGGGCGGACCATCGTGGCCGCCTCCAGCGTCGACAAGGCGCTCAAGGGCACGATCGAGGGCGGCGCCGACAAGGCCGCCGCCCAGGCGGTCGGCAAGCTCCTGGCCGAGCGTGCGGTCGAGAAGGGCATCAAGGACGTCGTGTTCGACCGCGGCGGCTATCTGTTCCACGGCCGGGTCAAGGCCCTGGCCGACGCGGCCCGCGAAGCCGGGCTGAATTTCTGAGGAAGGCGCGAAACTCATGGCACGTGCACCGGGTGAAGGCCGCTCCGGCGGGCGGGGTCGCGGCGACGATCGCCAGCCGCGCGACCGCGAGGAGAGCGAGCTGGTCGAACGGCTCGTCGGTATCAATCGCGTGGCCAAGGTGGTCAAGGGCGGCCGGCGCTTCGGCTTCGCGGCGATCGTGGTGGTCGGCGACGGCAAGGGCCGCGTCGGGCACGGCACGGGCAAGGCCCGCGAGGTGCCGGAGGCAATCCGCAAGGCGACCGACCAGGCCAAGCGCGGCATGGTCCGCGTGCCGCTCCGCGAGGGCCGCACGCTGCATCACGACATGTCCGGCCATTTCGGCGCCGGCCAGGTGATCGTCCGCGCGGCGCCGGAAGGCACCGGCATCATCGCCGGCGGCCCGATGCGCGCGATCTTCGAGGCGCTGGGCGTGCGCGACGTCGTCGCGAAGTCGGTCGGCACCTCGAACCCGCACAACATGATCAAGGCGACCTTCGAGGCGCTCGGCCGGGCGACCAACCCGCGCGCCGTCGCCCAGCGCCGCGGCAAGAAGGTCTCCGACCTGCTCGGCCGCCGTGAGGCCGAGGGCCGGGAGTAAGTCATGAGCAAGAAAGCCGCCGTCGCCGAGAAGAAGACGGTCGTCGTCACCCAGACCGGTTCGCCGATCGGGCGTCGCGACGACCAGGAGGCGACGCTGAAGGGGCTCGGCCTCAACAAGCTCCACCGCACGCGCGAGCTCGAGGACACGCCCGCGGTCCGCGGCATGTTGACCAAGGTGCAGCATCTGGTGCGGGTCGAGGCGGCGGAATAGAACGTAGATATCTCGCCGGCGATGACGCTTCCCATCCGTCATTGCGAGCGGAGCGAAGCAATCCAGGGCCGGGGCTGGAACCCCTGGATTGCTTCGCTCCGCTCGCAATGACGCCTTGAAGGAGCGTTCGCGCGGCGCGAAGCGGGAATGAGGATGGTACGATGAAGCTCAACGAGATCGCCGACAATTCCGGCGCCCACAACACGTTCAAGCGGGTCGGGCGCGGCATCGGCTCGGGCAAGGGCAAGACCTGCGGCCGCGGCGGCAAGGGCCAGACCGCGCGCACGGGCGTCGCCATCTTCGGCTTCGAAGGCGGCCAGACCCCGCTGCATCGCCGGCTGCCGAAGCGCGGCTTCACCAACATCTTCCGGCCGTCCTACCAGGTGATCAACACCGGCCGGCTGCAGAAGGCGGTCGAGGCGGGCAAGCTCGCCGCCGGCGCCACGGTCACGCCGCAGGTCCTGGTCGAGCTCGGCCTCCTGGCCAAGCTCGGCGACGGCGTGCGGCTGCTGGCCAAGGGCGAGATCAAGACGGCGCTGACCATCGAGGTCGCGGGCGCCTCGGCGGCCGCGGTCGCGGCGGTCGAGGCGGCCGGCGGCAAGGTCACGCAGACGGCGGTCAAGGCGGAGGCGGCGGCAGGCTGAGGCGAGGCTCCGGCACCACCCCTCCCCCTCCGGCAAGGATTTCCTATCCATGGCGTCAGCTGCGGAACGGCTCGCCCAGAACTTCAACTTCTCGGCCTTCAACAAGGCGACGGATCTCAAGAAGCGGCTGTGGTTCACGCTGGGCGCGCTGCTCGTCTACCGGCTCGGCACCTATATCCCGCTGCCCGGCATCGATCCCCAGATCCTGAATCAGATCTTCAGCCAGAATTCCGGCGGCATTCTCGGCATGTTCGACATGTTCTCGGGCGGCGCGCTCGGGCGCATGACGATCCTGGCGCTCAACATCACGCCCTATATCTCGGCCTCGATCATCGTCCAGCTCCTGACGGCCGTGTCGCCGACGATGGAGGCATTGAAGAAGGAGGGCGAGGCGGGGCGGAAGAAGCTCAACCAGTACACCCGCTACGGCACCGTCGTGCTGGCGCTCTTCCAGAGCTACGGCATCGCCGTCGGGCTCGAGAGCATGCATCTGCAGAGCGGTTCCTCGGCCGTGATGGAGCCGGGGCTGCAGTTCCGCATCGTCACCGCGGTCACCATCACCACAGGCACGATGTTCCTGGTCTGGCTGGGCGAGCAGATCACCGCGCGCGGCGTCGGCAACGGCACATCGCTCATCATCTTCTCGGGCATCGTGGCGAACCTGCCGCATGCGCTGGCTTCGCTGCTCGAACTCGGCCGCACGGGCGGCCTCTCGGCGCCGATCATCATCCTGTTTCTGATCATGGCGGTGCTGGTGGTCGGCGCCATCGTGTTCATGGAGCGCGCGCAGCGGCGGATCCTGGTGCAGTACCCGAAACGCCAGATGGGCAACCGCATGTATGGCGGCGAGACCTCGCATCTGCCGCTCAAGATCAACACCTCGGGCGTCATCCCGCCGATCTTCGCATCGTCGCTGCTGCTGCTGCCGACCACCATCGCGAGCTTCCAGGCCGGTGCCCCGCCCGGCACGTGGGGCGCGTGGCTGGCCGACATCGCCAGCTTCATCACGCGCGGCGGGCCGATCTACCTGTCGCTCTATGTCGGTTTGATCGTCTTCTTCTCGTTCTTCTATACCGCCGTTGTGTTCAACCCGGTGGAGACGGCGGACAATCTCAGGAAGCACGGCGGCTTCATCCCGGGCATCCGGCCCGGCAAGAACACGGCAGACTATCTCGACTACGTGCTGACGCGGCTGACCGTTCTGGGTGCCGCCTACATGTCGGCGGTCTGCGTGCTGCCCGAGATCCTGCGCTCGGAATACAGCGTGCCGTTCTATTTCGGCGGCACCAGCCTGCTGATCGTCGTCAGCGTCACCATGGACACGATCTTCCAGATCCAGTCGCACCTGCTGGCGCATCAATACGAGGGGCTTATCCGGAAATCCAAACTGCGCGGGGGCCGCAGATGAAAATCATTCTCCTGGGACCACCGGGGGCAGGGAAGGGAACGCAGGCCAAGCGGCTCGAGGAATCCCGCGGGCTCATCCAGCTGTCGACCGGCGACATGCTGCGCGCGGCGGTCAAGGCGGGCAGCCCGATCGGCCAGCGCCTGCAGTCGATCATGGCCTCGGGCTCGCTGGTGCCGGACTACATCATGGTCGAGATGATCCACGACCGCATCGCTGCGGATGACTGCAAGCACGGCTTCATCCTCGACGGATTCCCGCGCACGGTGGCCCAGGCCGAGGCGCTCGACCGCATGCTGACCGAGAGCGGCTGGAAGCTCAACGCCGTGATCGAGATCGCGGTGGACGAGCCGGCCCTGGTCGAACGCATCGCCGGCCGGTACTCCTGCGCGGCCTGCGGCGCCGCCTATCATGACCGGTTCAACCCGACCAAGAAGACGGGCGTCTGCGACGTCTGCGGTGGCACCGAGTTCATCCGCCGCGAGGACGACCGCCCCGAGGCAATCCACAAGCGGATGGAAGTCTATCGCAGCCAGACGGCGCCGATCCTTCCCTATTACCGGGACCGCGGAATCCTGCATTCGGTCGACGGCATGGCCGAGATCGATGACGTCACGCGACAGATCGAGGGAGTGCTGGCGGGGCTGTGACGTGCAGGGTCGGCGGGAAAGCGAAGCGCATTCCGCCATCGTCGCGAAGGAAATTGCATTCGCCTCCCGACCGTCGGCCCCCGCGACACAACGCCGCGCTTCTCTGGTTGACCCGCTGGCGAAAATTCATATACTGCGCCCCCTCGGTCGGCCGGGCACGGCGACTGGTCCCGTTTTTGCACCCTAGTGGTTTCGTCGAGGAGTTCGGCACGTGGCGCGTATTGCTGGCGTCAACATTCCCAGCCAGAAGCGGGTCGAGATCGGCCTGACCTATATCCACGGCATCGGCCGGACCAAGGCGAAGGAGATTTGCCAGAAGGTCGGGATCCCGGAGGCGCGGCGCGTCCACGAGATGACGGATGACGAGATCGTCCGCATCCGCGAGCTGATCGACCGCGAATACACGGTGGAAGGCGATCTTCGCCGCACCGTGGCGATGAACATCAAGCGGCTGATGGATCTCGCCTGCTATCGCGGCCTGCGCCATCGCAAGGGCCTGCCGGTGCGCGGCCAGCGCACCCACACCAACGCGCGGACCCGCAAGGGCCCGTCGAAGCCGATCGCCGGCAAGAAGAAGTAAGCGGTCGCCAGGACTTCAAGGACAGATCATGGCCAAACCAGCCGCCGCCTCGGCCCGCCTGCGTCGCCGCGAGCGCAAGAACATCACCTCCGGCGTCGCCCATGTGAACGCGTCGTTCAACAACACGGTGATCACCATCACCGATGCGCAGGGCAATGCCATCGCCTGGTCCTCTTCCGGCGCGCAGGGCTTCAAGGGATCGCGCAAATCGACCCCCTATGCTGCCCAGGTCGCCGCCGAGGATGCCGGCCGCAAGGCGATGGAGCATGGCATGCGGACGCTCGAGATCGAGGTCAAGGGTCCCGGCGCCGGCCGCGAATCGGCGCTGCGGGCGCTGCAATCCGTGGGCTTCGCCGTGACCTCGATCCGCGACGTCACGTCGATCCCGCACAATGGCTGCCGGCCGCCCAAGCGGCGCCGCGTCTAGCCTGACCAAGGAGACCGAACGACGGTTCGGTCAGTAACGGGGCGGCCGCCCCGGCAAATCACAGATCCGCCGACCCGCTTTCCCGCCGGAAGCCGGGAGGCGGTATCGTTGCGTATGAGGTATCCCGCGTGATCCAGAAGAATTGGCAGACCCTGATCAAGCCGAAGCAGCTCCAGGTGGAGCCCGGAGACGATGCGGTTCGCGCTGCGACCGTCGTGGCCGAGCCGCTGGAACGCGGCTTCGGGCTGACGCTGGGCAATGCCCTGCGCCGCGTCCTCCTGTCGTCGCTCCAGGGCGCCGCCATCACCTCGGTCCAGATCGAGGGCGTGCTGCACGAGTTCTCGTCGATCCCCGGCGTGCTCGAGGACGTGACCGACATCGTCCTCAACATCAAGGGCATCGGGCTCCGCATGGGCGGCGACGGGCCGAAGCGCATCCGGCTCCGTGCCCAGGGCGCGGGCGAGGTTCGGGCCGGCCAGATCGAGACCGGGCACGACATCGAGGTGATGAACCCGGAGCATCTCATCTGCACGCTCGATCAGGGCGCCAAGATCACGATGGAGTTCACGGTCGAGAACGGCAAGGGCTACGTCGCGGCGACCCAGAACCGGCCCGAGGACGCGCCGATCGGCCTGATCCCGGTCGATGCCCTCTTCAGTCCGGTGCGCAAGGTCTCCTACCGCGTCGACAACACCCGCGTCGGCCAGGTGACCGACTACGACAAGCTGTCGATGCAGCTCGAGACCAACGGCGCGGTGACGCCCGAGGACGCGGTGGCGCTCGCCGCCCGCATCCTGCAGGACCAGCTGCAGCTCTTCATCAATTTCGAGGAGCCGCGCCACGCCTCCGAGGAAGGCCGCCCGGCCGAGCTGCCGTTCAACAAGCACCTGCTGCGCAAGGTCGACGAGCTTGAGCTCTCGGTCCGCTCGGCGAACTGCCTGAAGAACGACAACATCGTCTATATCGGCGACCTCGTTCAGAAGACCGAGGCGGAGATGCTGCGGACCCCGAACTTCGGCCGCAAGTCCTTGAACGAGATCAAGGAAGTGCTGGCCCATATGGGCCTGCACCTGGGCATGGAAATCACCAACTGGCCGCCCGAGAACATCGAAGAGCTGGCGAAGCGGCTGGAAGAGCCGTACTGAGCGCCGGCCACAGAGAATGCCATATCCCGCATATCGACCGTCATTGCGAGCGGAGCGAAGCAATCCAGGGCGGAGGCTCCACGCTGGATTGCTTCGTCGCTGCGCTCCTCGCAATGACGGTGGTTGGGGTTAAGAGGAGACCATCATGCGTCACGGGATGAGCGGGCGGAAGTTCAACCGGAACTCGTCGGCGCGCAAGGCGATGTTCGACAGCCTCGCGCATGCGCTGATCAAGCACGAGCAGATCACCACGACCCTGCCGAAGGCGAAGGACCTGCGGCCGGTGGTCGAGAAGCTGATCACGCTCGGCAAGCGCGGCGGGCTGCATTGCCGGCGCCAGGCGCTGGCCGCGCTGCAGGACGCGAAGATCACCGACAAACTCTTCAGCGATCTTGCCGAGCGCTACAAGGAGCGCCGCGGCGGCTATATCCGGATCCTCAAGGCCGGCTTCCGCTACGGCGACAGCGCGCCGATGGCGGTGATCGAGCTGGTCGACCGCGACCCGGCGGCCAAGGGCCAGGATTCCGGTCCGGTCCAGACGGCGGAAGCGGAAGCGGCGGCGTAAGCCCCTCCCCCCAACCCCCTCCCGCAAGGGGAGGGGGAACGATGCGGCGTCATCTCCCCCTCCCCTTGCGGGAGGGGGTTGGGGGGAGGGGTCGAACCGCACCGTGGCGCTGCAGCAGCGCCCGGCTAAAATCGGTCCAAAATTTCCGGCGGTTACTGGGTCCGCCCTGGTCCGCGTGAAGTCGTCTCCCTAGATTGGCTTGCGTGAACGCCCGACGCACCATCCTCGTCGTTCTGCTCCTGCTGCCGGTCTCCGTGCCGGCGGTGGAGAAGGCCGTTCCGCAGAACCAGCTCCAGATCCAGCTCAGCTATGCTCCGGTCGTGCGCCGCGCCGCGCCGGCAGTGGTGAACATCTTCACCCGCGAGCCGGATGTGACGGCGCAGAACCCGGTGAAGGACAGTCCCGCCTACAAGCGGTTGTTCGCGGATGACGACGTGTCGGAACAGAACCCGCTCGGCTCCGGCGCCATCGTCGATCCCGGCGGTACGATCGTCACCAACGAGCATGTCATCCGCGGCGCCGGTCCGGTGACCGTGGTCTTGAACGATCGCCGCCAGTTCCCGGCGACGATCGTGCGGGCCGACGAGCGGACCGATCTCGCGGTGCTGCGGATCAACGCAGGCGAGCCCCTGCCCTATCTGGAAATCCGCGATTCCGACGAGCTTCAGGTCGGCGACATCGTGCTGGCGATCGGCAATCCTTTCGGCATCGGCCAGACGGTGACGAGCGGCATCGTCTCGGCGCTCGCGCGGACGGTGAACGCGGCCAATGACGAGCGGACCTTCATCCAGACCGATGCGGCGATCAACCCGGGCAATTCCGGAGGGCCGCTGGTCAGCCTCGACGGTCGGCTGGTCGGCATCAACACGGCGCTCTACAGCGAAGGCGGCGGCTTCGTGGGCCTCGGCTTCGCGATTCCGACCTCGCTGGTCCGCGCCGTGCTGGATGCGACCGGCGCCGGGCAGCGGCTGGTGCGGCCGTGGCTCGGCGCCAAGGGGCGGACCGTCACCGTCCGAACGGCGATGCGGCTCGGCCTCGCCCGCGTGTCCGGCGTGGTGATCGAGGATGTCTGGCCGGGCGGCCCGGCCGATCTCGCCGGGCTCCGGCCGGGCGACGTCATCCTGTCGGTCGACGGCAGGCCGATCGACGACACGGAGGCGCTGCGCTTCCGCTACGATACGCTGCCCATCGGCGGCACCGGCAGCTTCACGGTGTGGCACGACGGCCAGCAGCGCGAGCTTTCGGTCAGGCTGACGCCGCCGCCCGAGACGCCGCGCCGCGACGTCACCCAGCTTCGCCAGGGCCAGCTGTCCGGGGTGACCGTCGCCAATCTCTCGCCGGCACTGGCCGACGAGCTCGAGACAGCGGAATCCAGCGGCATCATCGTGCTCGACGTGCCGCGCAACTCCGTCGCCTGGAAGGGCCGGCTGGCGGTGGGCGACATCGTTGCCGCGGTCAACGGCCAGGCCGTGACGACCGTCTCAGACCTGCTCGCCGCGGCACAGCACACCGATTCCGGCACCAAGCTCGGCCTCCGGCGCAACGGCCGGTCATTCCAGATCACGCTGGCGCCTTGAACCAGGGCAATCGCTTCAGGTTAACGGCGTTCTTATGTCGGGAGGCATACCGGTCGAGGCGGGAATGTGATTCATGGGTGGCTTCGTTGAACGACGAGGTCGCCGATGTCGAAATCACCGGGCAGTTGCAGTCTTCTGGAAC
>DATGFU010000162.1:0-3559 GCA_035308865.1 Allostellaceae bacterium
CGCCGCCAGCGCGGTCATCCGGCCGAGCTGGCCGCCGCCGAGGATGCCGATGACCGATCCGGGCGCGAGCATTCAGGCGGGCTTGCCGTCAGGGGTTTCGGCGACCGAATCGGTCTGCTCGGCGCGATGGCGGTCGAGCGCGGCGGCGACGGCGGGATCGTCGAGCGCCAGGATCGACGCGGCGAGGAGCGCCGCGTTGACGGCGCCGGCCTTGCCGATCGCCAGCGTGCCCACGGGAATTCCCGCCGGCATCTGGACGATCGAGAGCAGGCTGTCCAAGCCCTTCAGCGCCTGGCTCTCGACCGGCACGCCCAGCACGGGAAGCGGCGTCATCGCCGCCGTCATGCCGGGCAGGTGCGCGGCGCCGCCGGCGCCGGCGATGATCACCTTGAGCCCGCGTCCCTTGGCGCCCTTGGCGTAGGCGGCCAGCCGATCGGGTGTGCGGTGGGCCGAGACGATGCGGGTCTCGAACGGGATGCCCAGCGTGTCCAGCGTGGCGGCGGCATGCTGCATCGTCTCCCAATCGGACTGGCTGCCCATGATGATGCCGACCACCGACTGGCGTTCGCCCATGTCCAACCCTCGCCGCGCCTTCCGGCGGTCATTATAGAGGCCCCAGGCGCGAAGCCGGAAGGCGGAGGAGATGAGGCCGATGGATGTATTTTTCGTATACGTCACCGTGCCGGGCGAGGTCGAAGCCGAACGCATCGCCCGCGCGGCCGTCGAGGGGCGGCTGGCCGCCGCCGCCAACATCCTGCCCGGCGGCCGGTCGGTCTATCGCTGGCAGGGCGCGGTGAACGAGGCGGCGGAGACGGTGCTGGTGCTGAAGACCGCCGCGGACCGGCTCGCGGCGCTCACCGACCGCGTGCGGGCGCTCCATCCCTACGAGGTGCCGTGCATCGCGGCGCTGCCGGTGGTGGGCGGGCTCGGCGAATATCTGGCGTGGATCGTGGCGGAAACGCGGCCGAACACCGCGTTTCCCTGATGTCCCCTTGCACGGGCCTCACCCGCTTCCCGGCGACCTGGCGATCGTCCGTCTCAGCGCAACGCGGCCCGTCCGGTGAAGAACGAAGACGTGATCCTCCACCGTTCCGCCTCGCTCGACGTGGTCGAGAATCGCTCTGACCAGCCGTTCGACGGCCGCGATCTGGCGGCGGCGGGTATTCTGATCTTCGACCAGTCCGAGGCCCGGATGGCCGCCAGCCTGAACGAGCAAGAGAAAGTCAGCCTGATTTGCGGTTACGACCAGCCGTCGCTCGGCCATCGCCCAGGCCAGGACCTCGCGATCGGGCGTCGCCGGCGGCATGCTCCGATCGACATGCACGACGTCGACCCTGCCGCCGAAGACCTCACCCGAATGATCGATCACTCCCGGCGTCAGGCACGAATCGACCAGAAGGCGGAGCGGCGCCCCGTCAGGCACGATCCGCGGGCGTGCCGCGGCAGGGCCGGCCGCGCGCGGGATTCGCTGCGACGAAGAGGACCGCGGCTTCCACGGTGTCCCGATCGAGATAAGGGTAGTCCTCCAGGACCGAACCGATGCTGTCGCCGCCTTCGATCCGCGCGTGAAGCGTGCGGGCCGGAATCCGCGTGCCTTTCACGATCGGCACGCCGCCCATGATCGCCGGGTCGGAAACGATTCGCTTCCGGGCGGTCTCGTAGAGCTCGACGTTCCGAACGACGGGGCCGATCAGGCGCGCCGCGTCGATCGTCACCGAGTCGGTGACCGGAACCGGGCCGTGCGGCAGTCCGGCCTTGCGGAATGCCCGATAAAGAGTGGCCGGTTCGATGCGCACTTTACCCAGCCGGTGAGCCGTGGCGAAGGTGAGAACCGCCGCGAGATCGATCCGCCGCCGGCCGGTGCTCGCCACGGCGAAGCGGCGTCCGAGCCGGCCGGCCGTGATCGCATTCTGGATCCGCTGGAGGCGGACGCCCGCCAGCGCAGCGGCTTCCTGCGGCGTGTAGCGACGCGAAACGGCAATCCGGGTCATAAAGCGTACTCCTTGGGGTACGATTTAATCAGCGGCTCTCGTAAATTCAATGAGCATCGCTCAGATCCGCGTCGACAGCCAGATCGCCAGCCGCGAGCCCAGCTTGATGGCGGCGGTCAGCGGCTCGTAGCCGAGCGCCGCCTCGGCGCCATGGGCGAGGCCGATGTCGCGGTGCTCGATCTCTTGCGTGCGGAAGGTCTCGATGGTCGACCGCAGCGCCGGCTCGTGCCCGCCCAGCGCTTCGACCTGGCCCTGGTAATGCTCGTCGATCACCTCCTCGACCGCGACCGTGCAGGCCATGGCGGCGCGCTCGCCCATCAGCGCGGTGGCGACGCCCAGGGCATAGCCGGCAACGTCCCAGATCGGCGACAGCAGGGTCGGGCGGACGCGGCGCTCGACCATCAGCCGGTCGAAGGTCTCCTTGTGGACGCGCTCCTGCTCGGCCATGTGGCGGATGCGGTCGCCCGCTTCGCCCTTGCCCAGCACGGCAAGCTGCCCGGCATAGATCCGGGTGGCGCCGACCTCACCGGCGTGGTCGACGCGGATCATGCGGCGGACCTGCTCCTCCGGACCGGGATCGCCGGGCAGGTAGCGGTCGAGCGTCGGTGTCGGCGTGGTCATGCGCGGGCTCCCCGGGCGATCCGCCACCAGGCGCGGGCCGACAGCGCCACCGCGACCAGCGACGCCGCAAGGTTCCAGCCGGCCAGCGAGATGCCGAAGAGGCTCCACTGCACCTGGTCGCAGAGCACGTTGGGCGTCGCCATCAGCGCCTTGGTCATCTCCTCGATGCTGCCGGTGAGCTTCGGCGCGGTACAGGCGGTGGGGCCGGCGAAGACGTGCTGCTCCACTCCGGCATGGTAGAAGGCGAGGCCGGCCGAACCGAGGAAGATGAGCGCGAAGAGCGCCGGCGCGATCACGCCCGGCGGCCGCCGGGCGAGGAACAGCGCCGCCAGCGGGATCGCGCCGTACCATGGCCAGCGCTGGGCGAGGCAGAGCTCGCACGGCACCAGCCCGCCCCAGTACTGGAAGGCAAGCGCGCCGCCGATCACGGCGAGCGACAGCACCAGGATCGCCAGCGACAGCTCGGCCGCGGGGTGGAGCGGCAGGAGCCTCGGGCTGCGGGCGGCGTCGGCGGTCACGCGCGGGAATCCCTCGGGTTTCGGACGCGCCAGTATCGCATATCGCCGGCCCCGCGCCATCGCGGCGCATCGTCCGCGGGTGGATGCCGCTCCCCCTCCCCCAACCCCCTCCCGCGAGGGGAGGGGGAGCACTGCGGCTGCGTTCCTCCTCCCCTGGCAGGAGGAGGACAGGTGGAGGGGTGGTCGCAAGCGGGAACGCGGCGCCGGGCTCGGGACTTTCCGGTCCGCGGGAACGGGAGGGCGCCATTCAGGACACGAGCCCCATGGCCGCGGTGCGCACGAATGTGCCGGCGCGGCTGGACCGGCTGCCGTGGAGCCGGTTCCACGTGCTGCTGGTGGCGGCGCTGGGCATCACCTGGATCCTGCCTGGACGGGCTGGAGGTGACGATCGTCGGCTCGATCGGGCCGGCGCTGCAAAGCGCGCAGACG
>DATGFU010000163.1:0-2262 GCA_035308865.1 Allostellaceae bacterium
CGATGCCGGCTCGGGAGATGGTCCGCGATCCGACCGGCTCGCCCGTCTCCAGATAGGTCTCCACCACGCGACGGAAGATGTCGCGAGCCCGGGCGTCCAGCTCAGCGAGCGACGGGCCATTGACGATCGAGATGCCGACGAGCGGGTTGGTCATCGTGGCGGATAAGGATAAGCCGCCGCCCACCCGGCGCAAGCGCTGGGCTGCGAGGGAGTAGAGGCATGGCGGCTAGACCATCCGGCAGGGCGCCGGACGCGCTGCGCGAGATCAAGCTCGAGACCGACGTCAACCGCTACGCCGAAGGCTCGTGCCTGGTCTCGTTCGGCCACACCCGGGTGCTGGTGACCGCCAGCCTGGACGAGACGGTGCCCGGTTTCCTGCGCGGCCGCGGCCAGGGCTGGGTCACCGCCGAATACGGCATGCTGCCAAGGGCCACTCACACCCGCGGCCGGCGCGAGGCGGCGGAGGGCAAGCAGTCCGGCCGCAGCCAGGAGATCCAGCGGCTGATCGGCCGCAGCTTGCGCGCCGTCACCGACATGAAGGCGCTGGGCGAGCGCCAGTTCACCCTCGATTGCGACGTGATCCAGGCCGACGGCGGAACCCGCACCGCGGCGATCACCGGCGGCTGGGTCGCGCTGCGGCTCGCCACCCGCTGGCTGCAGGACGAAGGGGTGATCAAGACCGACCCGATCCGCGATCACGTCGCGGCGATCTCGTGCGGCGTGGTGCAGGACACGCCCGTGCTCGACTTGGACTATGAGGAGGACTCCTCCGCCGAGGCCGACGCCAACTTCGTGCTGACCGGCGCCGGCGACATCGTCGAGATCCAGGCCACCGGCGAGAAGCGCGGCTTCACCCGACCCGAGTTCGAGCGGCTGTTCACCCTGGCGCAGGGCGGGATCGAGACCCTGCTCGGCCTGCAGGCGGCGGCGGTGACTCGCCGCTAGTGGGAACCACGCTCACGCGGCTGGCGCTCACGATGCAGACCAGTTGCATCCAGCCGGCCCGCTCGGTGGCCAGCGGGCATACCCGGAAATCGCCTGTCACTGGGTTCAAATCGCCGGGCGCGGCCGGGGTCATCGCCGCGCGCAGCGCGGCGGGCAGCAGAGTTGGCGACGCGGCGTCGCCGTCACCGCCGAGCACGCCCAGGATGCGGTGCGAGCGCAGCGGCGACAGCCTGAAGCTGGGTGATCCGTTGTAGACCGCCAGGCGGCCATGGACGGCGAAGCAGGGGGCCCTGGCGGGCGGGATCGGCGCGCACCCGCGATGCAGCTTGATCTGCGAGAAGCAAGGGGCGGAATAGACCGGAATGCGCCGGCAATCGGCCGCGGCCTGAGCCTCGGAGGCGCAGACCAGGGCCAGGGCGCCGATGCTGGCGATCCTCGCCACCCTGCCCTGCCTCATCGACCCCTCACGTCAGCCAAGCGCCGACGTGATAGCACTCGCGAGACGGTCGCGCTTGTTACCCGCACTTTCCGGGGTGCAGCACGCTGACTCCGGCGGCCGCCGCCTCGCAGGAATTGGCGAAGGTGCGTCCGTTACAGCCGCACACGGGCCGGAAGATCCGCGGGCAGATGCGTGGCCGGATCGCACACACGCCGATCGCCCGGCGGACGTGGCACATCCTCGGTGTTACCTGGCAGTACTGACCGGGGCCGCAGCGCGCGCCCCGCAGGCCGCCGCACCGTTGGGCGGCCGAGGCGTCGCCGGACGACGCGAACACGAGCAGGCTGGCCGCCGCGGCGAGCCAGATCGAACGGGACTTCAGGTGCATGGCTAAATCCCCCGCGGGCCGATCCCGCGCGAGAAAGTCTAACCTACAATTGACGGTCGAGTAAGGTCGGCTTTCAGACCCGGCGAAACGCAAGATGGCGCGTGCGCGGAGTGTTGACCCAGAACCCGGCAGCGCGGCCGCCCTGGGCGTTCAGCGTCAGCGTGGTGCGGAAAACGGCCATCGCCCCCTTGGGCTTCGAAAACCCGACCGTCGGCGAGAGGGCGATCAACGGCGCGTCGACGCGGCCATATCCGTCGGACAGACTGAGCGTAAGCCCCTCGCCGTCGCGCTCGATCGTGGCCAACGTGTCGGCGTCTTCGCCGCGATAGCGTCCCAGCGCGGCTTCGGCGAACGCGTCGGCGTCGCCGGCCGCCGCGACCAGCCGCTGATAAAGCACGGTCTCCTGCCCGAACCGGATCTCCAGGGCCTCGCCGCGGGGCGTGATGGCGATCTCGCCGATGCCGCCGGCCGGACAGATCAGCTGCCCGTT
>DATGFU010000164.1:0-7604 GCA_035308865.1 Allostellaceae bacterium
CTACGGCGACAATCGCGCGCTGAAGGACATCAACGTCTCGCTCTACCAGGGCAAGGTCACGGCTTTCATCGGCCCGTCGGGCTGCGGCAAGTCCACGCTGCTGCGCTGCCTGAACCGGATGTACGACCTCTACCCGGAGCAGCGCGCCGAGGGCGAGATCGTGGTCGACGGCCGCAACATCCTCAATCCGGACGTCGACCTCAACCTGCTGCGCGCCAAGATCGGGATGGTGTTCCAGAAGCCGACGCCCTTCCCGATGTCGATCTTCGACAACATTGCCTTCGGCATAAAGCTCTACGAGAACCTGCCGCGCTCGGCGCTCGAGGATCGGGTGGAGCAGGCGCTGGAGCGCGCCGCCCTCTGGGGCGAGGTCAAGGACAAGCTGCAGCAGAGCGGGCTCGGCCTCTCGGGCGGCCAGCAGCAACGGCTCTGCATCGCGCGGGCGATCGCGGTCCAGCCGGAAATCCTGCTGCTCGACGAGCCGTGCTCGGCGCTCGACCCGATCTCGACCCAGCGCGTCGAGGAGCTGATCGAGGAGCTCAAGAACGACTATTGCATCGTCATCGTCACGCATTCGATGGCACAGGCGGCTCGCAGTTCCGACTACACGGCCTTCATGTATCTGGGCGAGCTCATCGAATACAACGCCACCGAAATCGTCTTCCAGAACCCGACCAACAAGCGGACGGAAGACTACATCACCGGCCGCTTCGGCTGAGCCGGCAAGGAACGACGATGCCATCCGAACATATCGTCAAGAGCTACGACGAGGAGCTGGGCCGGCTCAACAAAGGCATCATCGCCATGGGCGGGCTGGCCGAGACGCAGCTCTCGGCGGCGATCCAGGCGGTCGTGAAGCGGGATGCGGATCTTGCCGCGGAAGTGGTGCGCAACGATACCGAGGTCGACCAGCTCGACCGGGACATCGAGGCGCAGGCGGTGCGCCTGCTGGCATTGCGCCAGCCGATGGCCCGCGATCTCCGGGAGATCGTCTCGGCGCTCAAGATCTCGTCCGATCTCGAGCGGATCTGCGACTACGCGGCCAATATCGCCAAGCGCTCGATCGCGCTCAGCCAGTCGCCGATCGTCCGGCCGATCTACGGCGTGCCGCGCATGGCGAAGCTGGCCCAGCGCGCGGTCACCGACGTGCTCGACGCCTACATCCACCGCGACGCCGAGAAGGCCCGCGCCGTGTGGCTCGCCGACGAGGAGCTGGACGAGCTCTACACGAGCCTGTTCCGCGAGCTCCTGACCTACATGATGGAGGATCCGCGGAGCATCACCGGCGGCACGCACGTTCTCTTCATGGCCAAGAACGTCGAGCGCATCGGCGACCACGCGACCAATATCGCGGAGACGGTCTACTACCTGATCAACGGCGTCCAGCTGATGGAAACCAGGCCGAAGAAGGACCGGACCTCGACTTCGGTCGTGCTGCCCGGCCCGACCGGAATCGTCGAGAGCGATGGGGGGAACACCGAGGCATGAATCCGCTGGTCATGATCGTCGAGGACGAGCAGCCGCTCGTCACGATGCTTCGCTACAACCTCGAAAAAGAGGGGTTCGGCGTCTGCGAGGCCTCGAACGGCGAGGAGGCCCTCGTTCAGATCGCCGAGCGCAAGCCCGACGTGGTGCTGCTCGACTGGATGCTGCCGCTGGTCTCGGGCATCGAGGTCTGCCGGCAGCTGCGCCGGTCGCCCAAGATGCGGTCGCTGCCGATCATCATGCTGACCGCACGCGGCGAGGAGGCCGACAAGATCCGCGGCCTCAACAGCGGCGCCGACGACTACATCACCAAGCCGTTCAGCCCGAGCGAGCTGATCGCCCGGGTGCGCGCGGTGATCCGCCGGTCCAAGCCCGACACCACCGGCGAGACGCTGAATTTCGCCGACATCGCCATGGATCTGGCGGCGCATCGCGTGATGCGCGGCGGCAGGCCGGTTCATCTCGGGCCGACCGAATTCCGGCTGCTCCGCTTCCTGATGGAGCATCCCGGGCGCGTCTATTCGCGCGAGCAGCTCCTCGACGCGGTCTGGGGCCACGACGTCTATGTCGAGGTGCGCACCGTCGACGTGCATATCCGCCGGCTGCGGAAGGCGCTCAACGCGCCGGGCGAGGTCGACGTCATCCGCACCGTGCGCTCGGCCGGCTACTCGCTGGACGAAGGGCGGGAGTAAGAGGCGGATCGCGCTCCGCTCATCCGCCCTACCGTAGGGCGGATGAAATCCGCCATTCTCCTCAGCCCCCGAACCCCCGGATCCACGCGCCCGCCCGCACCACCTGGACGATCAGGCCGGACAGGAACCGCATGTCGGCGGGCATGCCGTTCCGCCAGACATCGAGCAGCAGCACGATGCGGACCTCGTCCGAGTCGTTCCACACCTCGTGCTCGTAGGTGTCGTCCCAGAGCAGGCAGTCGCCGTCGTGGAGGCGATATTGCCGGTCGGCGATCCGCAGCGCCGAGGCCGGCCGCCCATCTTGCGTGAGCGGCATCGAGAGCACCAGGAAGAACCGGAGGATGCCGCGGAAGGGCCCGCGATGCGCCGGGATGTGCTTGCCGGGGGCGAGGAAGGAGAGCGACGCCGACAGCACGTCCGGCGTCGAGCGCACGACCTCCGCCAGGCGCGGGCAGGCCGCCATGTTGTCCCGCCACTCGGTGCCGTAGGCCTTGAGGATCAACATCCGCCAGTCGCGCTTGTCGTTGGCCGAGATCGTCTCCTGCTCGGGCATGATCTCGTGGAAGCGCGGCACGGATTGGAGCCTCTGCGCCACCGCCAGCGCCTCCTCGCGGATGGCGCGCCAGTTGCGAAGGAAGGCGCCCGTGCCGGCAAAATACGTGCCCGTGTCCAGCACCGGCGGCGCCACGATCCGCCGGTCGTAGATCGACCGGACGAGATCGGCCGCGCGGTCATAGACGAGGCTCATGTGCGGGCTCCGACAAAAGGGACGACCTGGCGCTCAATCCCCAGTACAACGGGCGGAGCCTCGCACATCCTCACGGCGATGCCGGTGCGGCATAGTGTGGGGCGGCGGCCCATCCGGCCGCACGGGATGGAAAGCTGCATGGTCCGTCCGCCGTTCCGTTGAGTTCGAATGGGATGCGCGTCGGCTCGGCGTCGGATCCCCCAACCGCCAACGTGCTTACGTCTCGGCGCGGCTTCCCGGCCCGACGAGATTGCCGGTCAGTCTATCAAGTTTCGGGGCGTGTATGAAAGCGACAGCGCGGGGAGCAGGCCGCGATCCTAATCGAAGCCTTCTTCCGCGGGATGGCCGACCAGCCGGCCGAAGAGCTGCGAGACCCGCTTCTTCCCGTGGCCGCCCGGCACCGACAGCGAATCGGCCCAGCGTTCCACGGCCTGGCCCTCGGGCACCTGCACGGTCGTGAAGCCGACGCCGACCAGGGCGGCATATTGGTCCGGCAGCACATGGCCCACAGCGCGAATCTCGCCGTGGAAGTGATGGTGCTCGCGGAGGCTGCGGGCGAGGCTGAAGCCCCTGCCGTCGCGGAACTTGGGGAACTCGACCGCGATCACGTCGATCCGGTCGAGATAGGGCACCACGGCTTCGGGCTGAGTGCCGGCCGGCAGGAACACGCCCAGCCGGCGCCCGTCGGGCTCGCACTCAAGCAACCCCGGCAGGCGCTCCAGCGGTACGATCGCGGACACGGCCGGACATTCGGTCTCCGTCAGTGCCCAAGTCCAGTGATCGGCGACGACGCGCCCCTGGCTATCGATGAGTGGCAAACACCGTTTCCTTGAACGGAGCGATCCCGATGCGGCGGTAAGTGTCGATGAACCGCTCTCCGTCCTGACGATACTCCAGATACGTGTCGAGAATGGTCTCGACCGCATCGACGACATCGGCCGACGAAAAGGCCGGCCCGATGATCGTGCCGATCGACGCCTTGTCGTCGCCGGCACCGCCAAGGGTTATCTGATAATATTCTTCGTCGTTCTTGTCGACGCCGAGAATGCCGATATGGCCGATATGGTGATGGCCGCAGGCATTGATGCAGCCAGAGATGTTGAGATGCACCTCTCCGATATGATGCTGCCGGTCGAGATCGGCGAAGCGCTCGGAGAGGCGTTGCGCCACCGGAATCGAGCGCGCCGTCGCGAGCCCGCAATAGTCGAGCCCGGGGCAGGCGATGATGTCGCTGATCAGGTTCACGTTGGGCGTGGCGAGGCCGAGCGGTCCCAACGCCGACCACAGCTCATGAAGCTCGTCCTGCCGGACATGCGGCAGCACCAGATTCTGCTCGTGCGTGACGCGGATGTCGCCGAACGAGTAGCGGTCCGCGAGATCGGCCACCGCGTCCATCTGGTCGGCGCTGGCGTCGCCCGGGATGCCGCCGATCGGCTTCAGCGAGATCACCGCCGAGATGTAGCCCGGCTGCTTGTGCGGGTTGGTATTGGTCCGCACCCAGCGCGCGAAGCCGGGGTCGGCCCGGCGGTCGCACTCCATGACCTCGAAGCTCTGCGGCAGGACGGCGAACGGCGGCGACGCGAAACGGGCGGCGATGGCGTCGATCACCGCCTGGTCGAGCCGGTAGCGCTCCGGATCCATGGCCGCGAACTCCTCCTCGACCATGCCGATGAAGTGCTCCGGCTTCATCTCGCGGACGAGGATCTTGATGCGCGCCTTGTGGATGTTGTCGCGCCGGCCGAGCGCGTTGTAGACGCGCAGGATCGCCTCGATGTAGCGCAGGAAGTCGGGCACGCGCAGGCAATCGCGCAGCTTGGTCGCGACGATCGGAATGCGGCCGAGCCCGCCGCCGGCATAGATCTCGAAGCCGATCTCGCCGGTCTCGTCGCGGTGCGCCAGCACGCCGATGTCGTGCAGCCGCACGGCGGCGCGGTCGACAGGCGCGCCCGAGATCGCAATCTTGAACTTGCGCGGCAGGAAGGTGAACTCCGGATGGTCGGTCGACCATTGCCGCAGAATCTCGGCGAAGACGCGCGGGTCGACCACCTCGTCGGCGGCGGCGCCGGCAAACTGGTCGGTCGTCACGTTGCGTACGCAGTTGCCGCTGGTCTGGATGGCGTGGATGTCGACCTCGGCCAACGTCTTCAGGATGTCCGGCACGTCGACCAGCTGCGGCCAGTTGAACTGAATGTTCTGCCGCGTCGTGAAATGCCCGTAACCCTTGTCGTAGACGCGCGCCACATAGGCCAGTTGGCGCATCTGCTGGGCGCTCAGCGCGCCGTAGGGAATCGCCACCCGCAGCATGTAGCCGTGAAGCTGCAGATAAAGGCCGTTCATCAGGCGGAACGGCCGGAATTCGTCCTCGCTCAGCTCGCCCGAGAGGCGCCGCGCGACCTGGGCGCGGAAGGTCTCGGCGCGATCCCGCAGGAACTGGCGGTCGAGTTCGTCGTAGAAATAGATGCCGGCATGGGGCGAGGGCGCCGGCGTCGCATGGCCGTTGGCGACGGGGCGCGGCGGCTCCGCCCGGTTCTGCTTGCCGAGGTCGGTGCGGACGCTGGGTCCGCGCGTGCGGATGCGCTCCCGCACCGTTTCCGGCATCGGCAGGCCCAGCTCGGCATGGGCCGGCGTCTCGGTCACCTCGACGACGAACTGGTCGTCCTGGGCCTTGGCGGCCGATTCATGTGCGTCGGCCAGTCCTTGCGCGTCGAACAACGAAGCACCTTCGACGCGTTCGACCCACTTGCCGCCGGGCCCGAGCCAGACGGCGACGCCGTCGCGGAGACGATTGGCGGAAACGACGCTGAGACTCATCGCTGCCCTTCCTCCGGGATGCGCCATGCACCCCTGCATCTCAAACCACAATTCCCACTGCGACGATGCAGCAAAATAACAGCCAAGATGCGCTATTTCATGGAATTACCCGATTTAAGCCTTGCCCACGGCGATCACCAGCGCCGTGAGCGCATGGGCGCCCCGCTCACGATGCCAAGCGATCCGGAGGATCGGCTATCGCCCGTCGTAGAATGTAGTTTATAGCACAATTTCATCACGGAGAACTCAATGATCAACTTCCTGGCCGATGAGATCGGCGTGACATAGACATGGATCACCTGCCGATCTTCCTGAAGCTCTCGGGTCGACGCGCCGTGGTGGTGGGCGGCGGCATCGTCGCACTGCGCAAGGCTGCGCTTCTGGCCTCGGCTGGCGCTCGCGTGCATGTCGTGGCGCCCGAGATCGCGCAGGTGCTGCGCCGCCTCCTCGCGGGCCGCCTCATCACGGATGGCCATTCGCTGCGGCAAGGGGAGTTCGAGCCGACAGACCTCGACGGCGCCGCGCTGGTCATCGCCGCGACGGGCGATCGGACCGTCAATGCAGCTGTCGCCGCCGCGGCCGAAGCGCGCCAGCTGCCGGTCAACGTCGTGGACGATCCGGCGCTTTGCAGCTTCATCATGCCGGCGATCGTCGAGCGCGGCCCGCTCACCATCGCCGTGTCGAGCGGCGGCCTCTCGCCGGTGCTGGCCCGGCTGGTGAGGACGCGCATCAGCACGGTCCTGCCGCGCGGGCTGGGCCGCGCCCTTGGGCTCGCGGGCGCCTGGCGGGACCGCGTGCGCGCGGCGCTGCCCGATCCGGCGCGGCGCCGCCGTTTCTGGGAACGGCTCTTCGGCGAGGTCTGGCGCGGCCGGGACCCGGATCCCACAGCGCTGCTGGCGGACCCCGACCACACTCGCGGCCAACTCGACATCGTGGTCGTGCCGCAAGACGATCCCGAGGCTGCGAGTCTGCGCGCGGTTCGGCTGATCGCGGCGGCCGATCTCGTTCTCTACGATCCGGCAATTCCCAAGGCGCTGCTCGATTTCGCCCGTCGCGATGCTGACCGGCGGGTGATCGATGGGAATATCGAGGCTGAAGCTGCGTTGGAGATAGAGGCGGGACACTCGGTCGTGGCGCTGGTGCCGCGGCTGTAACCTGCCTGCGAGCGGGCGCCCTTGACGCGGCGTGCCGCCACGCGCATCCATGGAGGCGCTTCGTGCAAGGGATGGCGATGGCGAGTCTGACCCTGCATTGCCTGATCGCGGCGGCGGCGGCCTACCAGGTCTCCGTGCCCGCCCTGCAGGCGATCCGGACCGTCGAGGGCGGTCAGGAACGGCAGGAAGTCTGCGGCAATTACGACGGCAGCTGCGATCTCGGGCCGTTCCAGGTGAACGACAAGGCCTGGGTCGGCACGCTCGCCGCGGCGCTGGGGGCGGACCGCAGGGTGGTGCGGACGACGCTCCGCGACGACGGCTGCTGGAATGCCCAGGTCGCGAGCTGGATCCTGCGCCAGGAGCTCGACGCCGCCGGCGGCAACCAGATGGAGGCCATCGGCAACTACCACAGCCATTTCCGGCGGCCGCACTACGCCTATCTTCGCCGGATCTATCCCATCATCGAAACCCTGGATCCCTACGAACCGCCGCCGGCGTTGCCGGATGCCGAGCCCGACGATTCGCCCGGGGCGATGCGCATCCCGCCCGATGTGGCCGGACCGGCGCCGCCACCGACCCCGGCGCGCCCCGCCGAGGAGCCGAAGGGCAAGATGATCCGCGTCGGCAAGCCGCCGGCGAATGTCGGCCCGTCCTCGACCGGCTCCGGCGCCCCCCAACCGTCCTCGCCGCCGGCCTCGGACGATTCGCTGGATC
>DATGFU010000165.1:0-2386 GCA_035308865.1 Allostellaceae bacterium
GTGACGTCTTTGGGCGCCAGGTTCACGTCCCGGAAGGCGGCCTTCAGCGCGGCCGGCACCAGCTTGGCGTAGCCCTCGTCGCGGACCCAGCGCTCTTCCCAGCCGTAGTCGTATTTCTGGCCGGCGGCGCGGAAGTGATCGACGAAGTCCCGGGTCACCGTGCGATGGGCGATGATCCGGGCGACCGGGTCGCGTCCGAGGATCAGGCAGGCGGCCGCGTCGCCGTACTGCATCTCGGCGAGGCTCGCCGGCTTGGCGCCGCGCCGTTCGCCCGCCGCAACCAGCACCTGGCCCTCGCGCGTCTGCGCCATCGCCAGGCCGGCGACGAGCGCCGAGGTGCCGGCCCGCATCGATCCCCCGATGTCGAGGGAGTCGAGCGTCTGCGGCAGGTTCAGCGCGCCGGCCACGAGCCCGGCATTCAGCCGGTCGGCGAAAGGTGCCGAGGTCGAGGCGAGAATGCAGGCCGAAACGCCCTCCCGCGGCCGCGATCCCAGCGCATCGCGCGCCGCCTCGACGGCCATGGTGACGACGTCCTCGTCCCAGCCGCAGATGGCGCGCTCGCCCTTGGCCGCGCCCTTGAGCGCCGCGTTCGCCCAGGCGTTCGCCGCCGCGATGGCGCTGCGGCGCAGCCTCGGCTGGGGGATATAGGCGCCGAAGCCGACGATACCGACGTCTTTGTCCATCCGTGCCTTCGCCGCTCATGAAACCCACGCCGGCGGACAGTCCGCCAGCGTGGAGTTGATACGCTAGCGAACCACATCTGACAAGGCCGCCGAGGCAGCAGAATTAAGTCAAGGCCTTTGCGGCGCTCGCAAGGTCGTGGGTGTAGCCGCTTACGCCGCTCCGAAGACGCGCTGGTAGGCGGGGCGCTGCTTCAGCCCGTCGCGCCACGCGCGGAGATGCGGGAGCGTTCCGAGATCGAGCCCGAAGAATTCCGCATAGGCGACATTCGAGCCAAGGCTCACATCGGCGACGGTCATCCCGGCGCCGGCGATGTAGCGCGTCTTCGCGAGCTGGAGCTCGACCAGGCGCAGGCGGTCGGCGGCGGTCGCGCGGGCGGCGGCAAGCCGGTCGGCAGCGCCCGGGGTCGTGTCGCGCAGCCCGTGGACGATGCTGGTCGTCACCGGCTCGAGCTCGGCGGCGGTCCACACCGTCCATTGCAGGGCGCGGCCCTGCGCCTGCCGGTCCTCCGGCCAGAACGGCGCACCCGCGGATTGCGCAAGCCAGAGCAGGATGGCGTGCGATTCGCTCATCACGAAATCGCCGTCGGTCAGCGTAGGGACCTTGCCGGCAGGGTTGAGCGCAAGGTACGCTGGCGTACGATTCTCGCCGGCAGCCTGATCGACCTTCTCCAGCTCATATGGGAGGCCAAGTTCCTCGAGCAGCCACAGGCACCGGCTCGCCCTGGACCGCACTACGCCATAAATTCTATACATACAGTATACCTCTCGTGGCTATTCTAGTCGTCAGGACGCCCAGCGATCAGCGGCGGCGCCAATGCAAGGAGTCAGAAGCGAAGAACATGGCCCGGCCTCGCACCCGTAGCATCTCCCGCCCCCCGGCCGCGGCCGAGCCGGTCCCGGATGCGCCCAAGCGCCCCAGCGGCGCGCTGAAGGTCGCTTCCATGGACGATCCGCTTGGGGCCTCAGGCCTGCGGCTCAGCTTTCTCATCGACCTGGGTTTCCTCATCCACGATGTATCGCGACTCCGGCGGACCGCCTTCGATCGCCTGATGCGGTCGCTCGGCGTCACCCGCTCGCAATGGTGGGTCCTCGCCTATCTGTCGCGAAGCGACGGCATGACGCAAACCCAGCTGGCGAACATCCTCGACCTCGGCAAGGTCACGCTGGGCGGCCTGATCGACCGGCTCGAGGCCGGCGGCTGGGTCGTGCGGCGGGCCGATTCGGTGGACCGGCGGGTGCGGCGCATCTTCCTGGCGCCCCGGACAGTCGACCTCTTCAAGGGCATGCACACGGCGGAGGCACGGCTCGGCATCGATCTCCTCGACGGCATCGGCCCCAAGAAGGCGCAGGAGCTGTACGACATGCTGGCGCGGATGAAGCAGAACCTCATCGCGTTGGGCGCCGCCGTGAGCCAGAACGGCGACGGCGAGGCGAGCGCCGAGGATTAGAGGATTTATCGCGGACGCGGATTCGGCGCCGTCCCGCGCCCGGCCGCTGATCAAGCATGCTGCCGCGGGTGGCCGGGCAGGGGCGTGGGCCGGTGCCGTCATCACGCGACAGGCCCTAGTGTTGTGCCTCTGACGGTTGTTACCTCCCCACCGTCATGGCCGGGCCCGTCCCGGCCATCCACGTCGGGCCGATGCGCCGCTGCCCGACGTGGATGCCCGGCACAAGGCCGGGCATGACGGCATGGAGGATGCTGA
>DATGFU010000166.1:0-4485 GCA_035308865.1 Allostellaceae bacterium
TTTGACGGCATGCCGCGCAGCGCGATCAAGACCGGGCTCGCCGATTTCGTGCTGCCGGTGGTGAGGATCCCGGAGGTCCTCGTCAAATATGGCGCGCAAATGCACGCCGAAGGTCCGCGCCACGGCATCGTCCCGGACGACAATGCCCCAAGCTGGCTGGGCGCGATCATCGATTTACTGCGGACGCGGACGGCGCACGACTTCTCCCGCTACAAGCCGGGCACATTGCAACGCCGCATCGAGCGGCGCATGGCGATGGCCGGGATCATCGACGGCGCCCGGTATCTCGATCTTCTCGGGCGGGACCCCGCCGAGCTCGATCGTCTCGCCAAGGATCTGCTGATCAACGTCACAAGTTTTTTCCGCGACCCGAAGGCCTTTGATCTGCTGGCTGATGAGGTTGTTGCCGATCTCGTGCGTCAACACGAAGCGGACCGGCCGCTGCGCATCTGGGTGGCGGGCTGCAGCACCGGCGAAGAAACCTATTCGATCGCCATTCTTTTTCTTGAGGCAATAGCCGCGAGCAAGCGGACGATCGCGCTGCAGGTCTTCGCCTCCGATGTCGATGGCGAGGCGGTGGCGTTTGCCCGCAACGGGATTTATCCGGAGACGATCGCGGCGGATGTCTCCCCGGCTCGCCTCGCGCGCTTTTTCATCAAACAGGACCACAGTTATCGCATCGCGCTCGACCTGCGCGGGCTGATGGTGTTCACGACGCAGGACGTGCTGGCCGATCCGCCGTTCTCGCGCCTCGACCTCGTCTCGTGCCGCAATCTCCTGATCTACCTGCGTCCCGAGGCGCAGGCGAAGGTTGTCTCGGCCTTCCATTTCGCGCTGCGCGAAGGCGGCGTCCTCCTGCTCGGCAGCTCGGAGACGGTCGGCGCTCCCGACGGCCGCTTCGAGATCATCTCCAAGCCGTTGCGGGTCTATCGCCATATCGCCCAGGCGCGGCCCGGCGAGTTCGGCTTTCCGAGCGGCGTCGACGGCCTGCGCGCGCCCGCGCGTCCCGGACAGAGCCCGGTGCCGTCGCGCCAGGCGGTCCTCGCCGATCTCTGCCGGCGCCTGGTCATGGAGGAATATGCGCCGGCTTCCGTCCTGATCAACCGCAAGCAGGAGTGCCTGTTCTCGCTGGGACGGACCGACCGGTACCTGCAGGTGCCCCCGGGGCTTCCCAGTCACGATCTCCTGTCGATGGCGCGCGAAGGCGTGCGGACCAAGCTCAGATCGGCGGTCCAGCAGGCAACTCACCGGAACGAACGGGTCCGCGTGAGCGGCGGGCGGATGATCCACGACGGCGAGGCGATTCTCTTCGGCATTGACGTGCAGCCGGTCGCGAGCGACGGCGAAGAGCTGCTGCTGGTCTGTTTCGTTGCCGAGCCGGAGCCGGCGGACGCGCCGGGTCGTCCGACGGCTCCGGACGACGTCGCCCGTGTCGCCGAGCTTCGGCAGGAGCTGGAGGCCACGCGGGCAGAGCTCCAGGACGCCATCCGGAACCTCGAGATCTCGAGCGAAGAGCAGAAGGCGATCAACGAAGAGGCGCTGTCGGTCAACGAGGAGTTCCAGTCGACGAACGAGGAGCTCGTCACCTCGAAGGAAGAGCTGCAGTCCGTCAACGAGGAGCTGATCGCGCTGAACAACCAGCTCCAGGAAACGCTGGATCGGCAGCGGACGCTGTCGAACGATCTGCAGAACGTGCTCTACAGCACCGATGTCGCGACGCTGTTCCTCGACGCGGAACTGCGCATCCGCTTCTTCACCCCCGCGACCAAGTCGTTGTTCAACATCATCCCGAGCGATATCGGCAGGCCGCTCGCCGACCTCGCCTCGCTGGTTGCCGACAGCGCGCTCCTGACCGACGCCCGGAAGGTGCTGCAGAGCCCCGCACCGGTGGACCGCGAGATCGAAGCGCGAAGCGGCGCCTGGTTCATGCGCCGCATCCTGCCCTACCGCACCCAGGACAACCACGTCGAGGGCGTCGTCATCACCTTCTCCGAGATCACCGAACGGAAGCAGGCGGCGAAGGCGCTGGAGGCGGCAAGGCAGCAGGCGGAGCTGGCCAATGCCACGAAGTCGCGCTTCCTCGCCGCCGCCAGCCACGACCTCCGCCAGCCGCTCCAGACGCTCGCGCTGCTTCAGGGATTGCTGGCCAAGAATGTAGAGGGCGACCGCGCGGCGCGGCTGGTGGCACGGTTCGACGAGACGCTGGGCGCCATGTCGGGCATGCTGAACACGCTTCTCAACATCAACCAGATAGAGACCGGCACCGTCCGCGCCGAGCCGGTCGATTTCCCGCTCGACGAGCTGTTCGACCGGCTGCGCGACGAGTTCACCTATCACGCACAGGCGAAAAGGCTTCGGCTCCGCGTGGTCGGGTGCAGCATGACGATCCATAGCGACCCGCGGATTCTCGAGCAGATGATCCGCAACATCCTTGCGAACGCGCTCAAATATACCAAGAGCGGCAAGGTGCTGCTCGGCTGCCGCCGGCGCGGCGGCTTGCTGAGCATCGAGGTCTGGGACACCGGGATCGGCATTCCGGAGGAGGAGCTCCAGGCGATCTTCGAAGAATACCACCAGCTCGACAACCAGGCGCGCGAGAGCAGCCGCGGCCTCGGGCTTGGCCTCTCGATCGTGCGCCGCCTGGGCAATCTGCTGGCATACCGGGTCCGCGTCCAATCGCGCCCGGGCAAGGGCTCTTGCTTCGCCATCGAGACGGGGCTCCCGACGCGCGGAACGGTGCCGCGGCCCGAGCCCGGTCGCGACGGCAGGGAAGACGCGACCGCCGAACGCGCTCAGTCCACCGGCGCCATCCTGGTCGTCGAGGACGATCCGGCGGTGCGCGACCTGCTGGACCTGTTCCTCAAGGACGAGGGATATCGCACGGCGGTGGCGGTCGACGGCATCGCCGCCCTGGATCTGGTGGCGCGGGGGACGATCCGGCCGGATCTGGTGCTGGCAGACTACAACCTGCCGAACGGCATGGACGGTCTCGTTCTCATCGCGAAGCTGCGCGACGTACTGCATCGCCAGGTTCCGGCGATCATCCTGACCGGCGACACGACGACCCGGACCTTGCGCGAGGTCGCACTGCATGACTGCGTCCAGCTCAACAAGCCGGTGAAGCTGAAGGAGCTGACCCAGGTCATCCAGCGGCTGCTTCTGGCATCACGGGCCGGGCCGGGCCGCGCCGCGCCGGCCCCCGCCGCAACGAGCCGTGCGGCACCACCGGTCATCTTCGTGGTCGACGACGACGCCAACATTCGCGAGGCCGTTCGCGCCGTGCTCGAGGACGCCGGCAGGACGGTCGAGGACTTCGGGACCTCCGAGGCGTTCCTCGGCGCCTATCGCCCCGGCCGGGAAGCCTGCCTGCTGATCGACGCCTATCTGCCGGGCATGGACGGGTTCGAGCTGCTGCGGCGGCTGAGCGACGCCGGCCATCGCCTGCCCTCCATCATGATCACCGGCAACAGCGACGTGCCGATGGCGGTTCGCGCGATGAAGGCCGGCGCCCTGGACTTCATCGAGAAGCCGATCAGCCGCGACACGCTCATCGCCAGCGTCGAGCATGCGCTCGAGCTCTCCCGGGACTCCAGCAAGCTGGCGGCACGGCACGAGGACGCGGCGAGCCACGTCGCGGGGCTGACACCGCGCCAGCGCGAGATCATGGACCTCGTGCTGGCCGGCCACCCCAGCAAGAACATCGCCGCCGATCTCGGCATCAGCCAACGCACCGTCGAGAACCACCGCGCCTCGATCATGAAGAAGACCGGCTCGCGGTCGCTGCCGGCCCTGGCAAGGTTGGCGGTCGCCGCCGGAAATGGCGGCGACCGGGCACGCGGTTGATTCGGCTGCCTGCCCGGTTGCGTCCCGCCGAAGCGTTGCGGCGCAGCCCGACGCGCCGGCCCCGACGAGGCCGCAGGGCCGGCAAACGCATCAAACCCGAAGGATCCATTGTCTTCTATTTTTTTCTAAGAATATCAAATATACTTCTACTATAAAGAATGAAATTCTCGTTCCATGTGCAAGCATCTTGGCTCCCTCCGCGGGCTGAACTCGGCGGATCGGGGAGCGACCTGACGGTGAGGTGCTCCGCGTGGTTGAGGCAATCGAACGATTAGGCGTGGGCGCGGCCATTTGGCCGTTCTATTTGGCCAATCTGATTTATTTCGCGGGCTGTCTGACGGCCTTGAACCTGCTCAGCCGGGCCGCACGCACGACGGGGCGGTGGCGCGCGGCTTGGCTGTGGGGCGGCACGCTCGTCTTCGGATGGGGGCTCTGGGCGACCGAGTTCGTCGGGATGTTGACGTTCAACCTGATCCTGCCGACCACGTATCCGCTGGTTCCGCTGGCCCTCTCGATCGTGGTCGCGACATTCGGAGCGTGGCCGGCCTTCGCCCTGTTCGTCGCCACGGACCGATGGCGCGCGCGCGTCGTCTCCGGCGCGCTGCTCGGGTCGGCGGCCGTCGCCGTTCATTTTCTCGGCTT
>DATGFU010000167.1:0-9512 GCA_035308865.1 Allostellaceae bacterium
CCGGCACGATGGAACCCTACACGGCCGCCACGATCTTCGCCCGCGCCACCGGCTACGTCGCCCGGCGCGACGTCGATTTCGGCAGCCAGGTCAAGCAAGGCCAGGTGCTCGCGGTGATCGCCGCCCCCGACCTCGACCAGCAGCTCGCCCAGGCCAAGGCCCAGGTCGCCCAGACCGAGGCATCGTTGGGCCAAGCCCAGGCACAGGCGACGCTGCAGGGCGCCACGAACGACCGGACCAAGGTGCTGGTTTCGGAAGGATGGCAGACCCGGCAGCAGGGCGACACCGACGCGCTGACGCTCAGGGCCGATCTTGCCGCGGTGAAGGTGGCGCAGGCCAATCTCGAGGCCCAGAAGGCCAATCTCTCGCGACTGGAACAGCTGACCGGCTTCGAGCAGGTCACGGCGCCGTTCGACGGCACCATCACCAACCGGCAGATCGATGTCGGCAACCTCGTTTCGGCGGATTCCAACTCGGGCACGCCGATGTTCGCGATCGAGCGCTCGGACGTGCTGCGCGTCCAGATCTACGTGCCGCAGGACGCGGTGTTCACCCTCGGCGACGGGACCCAGGCCGAGGTGACCGTGCCCGAGATGCCGGGGCGCATCTTCACCGGCAAGGTCTCGCGGACCGCGGCGGCGCTTGCCACGGATTCGCGCACCCAGCTGACCCAGGTGGACGTTGTAAATCCAGACGGCGTGCTGCGCTCCGGCCTCTACTGCCTAGTCAATTTCACGCTGCCGCGCAGCGTGCCGGCGATCACAGTGCCGTCGCAGGCCGTGATCTTCAACAAAAGCGGCCTGACCGTCGCGGTGGTGGTGGACGGCAAGGTCCAGCTGCGCCCGATCGATCTCGCCCAGGATGACGGGGCCACCGTCGAGGTCAAGACCGGCCTCAAGGACGGCGATCAGGTGGTCTTGAGCCCGCCGGTCAACATCACCGACGGGATGGCGGTGACGGTGGTGGCGGGGTAGGCTGGCGGCGACCGGCGGCCAGGTTCCCGGGCGGAGAAGAAGCGCGCCCGAGCGACTGGCGCTGCGGTCGCCGGCGGGGGAACGCGCATGGCCGCCACCGAGATCGACGCGCCCGTCCTGATCGTCGGCGGCAGCCTCGTCGGCATGTCCGCCGCCGTGCTGCTCGGCCATCACGGCGTCCGGCCGCTGCTGGTCGAGCACCATCGCGGCACCGCGATCCACCCACGCGCCGCCCTCGTCCACGAGCGCACGATGGAGATCCTCCGCGAGATCGGTCTCGAGCGCGCGGTCGTCGAGAAATCGGAGGAGCAGTTCGAGCAGGACGGCGCGGTAGTCGGCGTCGAGAGCCTGGGCGGCCGCGAGCTCGCCGCGTACATCCCCAACATCAATACGGGGGTCGCGGCGGTCAGCCCGTGCCGGCGGTTCTTCGTCACGCAGATGGGGCTGGAGCCGCTGCTCCAGGCCCGCGCCCGGGAGCTGGGTGCCGACCTGCGCTTCGCCACCGAGATGGTCTCGTTCGACGAAACGCCGGACGGTATCGCAGCAATCATCCGCCATCGCGACACCGGCGAGACGGCGATCGTCCGGGCGCCCTACATGATCGCCGCCGACGGCGCGCACAGCCGCATCCGCGAGCGGCTCGGCATCGCGATGCAGGGCCGCGGCAGCTTCTCGCGCAGCGCCACCATCTATTTTCGGGCCGACGTCAACCGGCTGCTGCGCGGCCGCAACCTCAGCATCATCATGGTGACCAACCGGGCGCTGAATGGGTTCTTCCGGTTCGAAAAGCCCTATCATTCGGGCTTCCTTGCCGTGCACGCCGTGGGCGATCCGGATCGCCCCGACACGGACGTGTCGACCGGCCTCACAAGCGAGCGCTGCCGCGAGCTCGTGCACGCCGCGCTGGGCGACGACGACCTGCCGGTCGAGATCGAGAACGTCATGCCGTGGGAGGCGGCGGCCAATGTCGCGACGCGGTTCCGCAGTGGCCGCGTGCTGCTGGCCGGCGACGCCGCGCATGTGATGCCGCCCTATGGCGGCTTCGGCGGCAACACCGGCATCGCCGACGCACACAATCTCGCCTGGAAGCTGGCCATGGTGCTGCAGGGTCGTGCCGGCCCCCATCTCCTCGACAGCTACGAGGCCGAGCGTCAGCCGGTGGCGCGGTTCACCACGGAACAGGCCTATTCCCGCTACGTCGTCCGTGCCGCGCGGTACCTGGCACCCGGCGGGATGGCGGCGCTGGAGCCCGATCTCAATATCGAGCTCGGCCATGTCTATCGCTCGACCGCTGTCGCGGCCGACGCCGAGGATGGCGGGGCGGGTCATATCAGCCCGCTCGACTCGAAGGGCCGCCCCGGGACGCGGGCGCCGCATCTCTTCCTGGAACGCGGCGGCGAGCGCCTGTCGACGCTGGACCTGTTCGGCCGCGGATTCACGTGGCTGGCCGGTCCGGACGGCCCGGCGGCACCGGCGCTCGACGGCATCGACGCCTATCGCATCGCTCCGGGGGGAGACCTCGGCGACCCTGATCGGTCGTTTCCGTCGTCCTATGGAGTCTCGGCGCGGGGCGCCGTCCTGGTGCGGCCGGACGGCGTGGTTTGCTGGCATTCGCGCCGGAATGAGTCGATGACGCCCGGCGTGTTGGACCGCCTTCTCTCCCGGCCGAGCCACGGCGAGGACTCGTCAGCCCGCCGGCCGTAGCGTTGTCACGGCATCCCCCCACCCTCCGAGTGCCAGGGCGACGGTCATGCAGGAATCCCGGAGCTCGTCGGCAAAGCCCCGGTCGAGCGTGGCGCGGGCCACCACCATCCCGCCGACGCAGAGTGCCGCGATCGCCTGTGCCGTCGTGCGGTCGCCGCGATCGGGCATGCTGCGCTCCAGCAACCCGACCATCGCCTTGAACACCGTCTCGAAGGCGCGCTTGGCGTCCTCGCCGCTGCGTGCCACGTCACTCGGCAGGGCGACCATCGGACAGGAATTGTCGACATCGTCGAAATGCTGGCGCGAGAGATAGGCGCGCACGACCTGCGGGCCGATATCGCTCGCCGACGGATCGACCTCGACGCCTTCCCAGCGGCTCTTCCAGTTGGGATCGGTGAAGAAGCATCCCAGCACCTCCGCGTAGAGCGCCGTCTTGCTGTCGAAATAACTGTAGAACCCGCCATGGGTCAGCCCGGCCCCGGCCATGATGCGCTGCAGCGAGACGTTCTCGAAGCCATGGCGGTTGAAGAGCGCACGCGCGCTTTCGACGATCCTTGCGCGCACTTCCGCGCGACGGCTGGCGGGGTAGGGCATGGTCGATCTCCTGTTCCGAGCAACGCTGGGCTCCGTGCTACCCGGCCGACAGAATATGATGTTGATCATATTCTGGTCGCATGATCGCATCTGCGCGGCCGGAACGCTCCGGACAATCGCGAAACCGAGCGTGCGAGGGGAAGATGACTGCAAGCGAGGCGGGGCAGAACCCCGCCGTTCAACGGTGCCCCGACGCGAGCCGGCGCGGCTTCTCGATTGCGCTGGTGTCGCTGATCTCCGGGGTCGCCGCCGCAGGCCGGGCCGCGGCTGAACCCGCCGGCGACGGGATCTCGCGAACGGCCGAAGCCATCCACCAGGAGGTCGTCTTCAAGGCGCCCCGCGCTCGCATCTACGAAGCGCTGTGCGACGCCAAGCAGTTCGACGCGGTCACGCGGCTCGCCGGAATGATGATGCAGCCGGCCGCGGCGGAGCAGCCGACGGCGATCGACCGCCAGCCCGGCGGCGCGTTCACGTTGTTCGGCGGCCGCATCGTCGGGCGGCAGATCGAGCTCGTGAAGGACGAGCGGATTATCCAGGCATGGCGGGTCGCAGCCTGGAATGCCGGCATCTACTCGATCGCCCGGTTCGAGCTGCGCGACGACGGCACCGGTACGCGGCTGCTCTTCGATCACACGGGCTTCCCGGTCGGCGACGCGGATCATCTTGCCGCCGGCTGGAAGGAGCACTACTGGGAGCCGATGACGAAATATCTAGGGTAGTCGACTCCCATCCACCATTCGCCATGCTCTCGCGGACCCGCTAACATCACCCTATCGGGCCGGATCTGCGGGAGAATGGCATGACGAGATGGTGCGGCGTGCTCGCCGCGGTCGCGCTTCTCGCGGGAGCGCCGGCTCACGCCGCTCCCGCGACCACGGCCGTCTTCGATGTCGAGTTCATCAACACCTCGCCCGAGCCTACGACCGCCGCCGAGACCGAGCGGGTCAAGCATCTCGGCGACCAGCTGCGCGACGCCTTGACCAAGTCCGGCCAATACGCGCTCGTCGATCTGGCGCCGCTCAAAGGCAAGCTGGCCGGAGCAGCCGAGTTGCACAGCTGCGGTTCCTGCGCCCAGGGCCTCGCGCAGGAGGCCGGCGCCGGCCTTGCCGTCGTCACCTGGGTGCAGAAGGTCAGCAACCTCATCCTCAACATCAACATCGAGATCGAGGACGTCGCCACCGGCAAGGTGGTGAAGGCCGGCAGCGTCGACATCCGCGGCAACACCGACGAGTCGTGGGACCGCGGCCTTAAGTTCCTGCTCGAGGAGCACGTGTTCGGCGACCGGCCGTAGGCCGGATCCGGAGCACCGACCATGATCAGGACGCAGCTGACGCAAGGGTTGAAGCGCCGCGTGCTCTACGTCGAGAATAAAGACGGTGTGCTCGACGGTGCCAATGCCCGGATCGGCTGGGTCACATTCTCGAAGACGGGGCGCACCGTCTACTATCGCGGCAGGACGCTGCATCGGGTCAGGGGCGGCGGCATTCGCGGCAACTTCCTCGATGCCGACACGGGCCAGGAATATTGGATCTCCGGGGTGAAGCGGCGCGGCTCGAACGGCCATTGGGCGGAGTCCATCATGATCGTCGTGGACGAGGATGCGCTCGACGAGTACCAGCGGATCAGGGCCGGGGCATCGCCTGCCGAAGGCCTCTAGCGATCCTCACGACGCTGCCAGGGCCTCGCGGATCTCGTCGGGCCGGCGGGCGATCGCGTCGAGATAGGCTGCGGCCGGCGCATCCGGCTGGCGCCTGCCTTGTTCCCAATTCTTCAGCGTAGCGAGGGGGATGCGGTAGGCTTCGGCAAAGCTGCGTTGCGACATCCGCAGGTGGCGACGGATGGCCTGCACGTCCGGCACCTCGATTACATGCTCGCGCGCAGCCGGGCGCTTCCCTTCGGCATGTTCGACCGCCTGGGTCAGACTCTCGATCAGGTCCTGACTGAACTTGTTCATGTCGTCCTCCGTCCAGTCCGAAACCGGTGCAGCTCCTCGAGCCACGCCGCGAGGGCCTGCATCGCAGGTTGAGCGTCCGGTGAAATCTCCGCTTGATGGGACTTTGCATAGATCATCAACAGATAGAGCGGCGCGTCGGCGCGATAGTAAATTTCGCGTTCCTCGTCGTCCCAGAAGGTCGCCGCTTGACGGACAAATAGCTCCATCTCGCAGACGTTAAGGGGCTTGCTCAAGATCGAGGATGTGTACGCCATTGGCGCCCTGTCCTCAGGCCTGCCCCGACGCCCCTTCCCGCCGGCCATCAATTCGTGGAACACTTCTTGCGGCTCCGAAGTGGCCGAAGGGGGATCATGACTGCGGACGCCGCGCAAGCACCTCAGACCGGCCTCGCGCATACGCTGAGGCCGCGGCATGTCGCGATGATCGCGTTCGGCGGCATCATCGGGGCCGGGCTCTTCGTCGGCGGCAGCGGCGCCATCGGCAAGGGCGGCCCGGGCGTCTGCCTGACCTACGCGGCTTGCGGGCTCCTTGTCTTCCTCATCATGCGGATGCTCGGCGAGATGGCCGTGGCCCGGCCCGGGCTGGGCTCTTTTGCCGAGTACTCGGCGCTGGGCCTGGGCCGCTGGGCTGCCTTCGTGACCGGCTGGCTCTACTGGTACTTCTGGGTGTTCACGGTCGGCGCGGAGACGGTCGCCGGCTCGAAATTGCTGATCGAGGCCGGGATCGACATGCCGATCTGGCTGCTGGGCGCGATCCTGGTCGGACTCATGACCGTGACCAATCTGCTGTCCGTGCGGGCTTATGGCGAGCTGGAGTTCTGGTTCTCGCTTCTCAAGGTTTCGGCCATCGGCGTCTTCATCGCCATCGGGATCGCCTTCATCGTCGTGTTCGGCCCGGGGACGGGCGAGGCGATCACGACGCTGACGAGCCATGGGGGCATCCTGCCGCACGGCATCGACGGGCTGTGCGCCGCCGTTCCCGTCGTCATCTTCTCCATGATGGGCAGCGAGGTCGCCACGATCGCCGCCGCCGAGTCCGCCGATCCGGCGGCCAATGTCGCGCGCGCCGCGCGCACCGTCGCGCTGCGCATCCTGTTCTTCTACGTCTTCAGCATCCTCGTCATCGTCATGATCGTGCCGTGGGACTCGCTCGTCGTCGGGCTCTCCCCCTTCGAGCCGGCGCTCGACGCGATCGGCATTCCGGGCAGCAGCCAGGTGATGTCGGTGATCATCATCACCGCCGTCCTCTCCTGCCTCAATTCCGGCCTCTACGTCACATCGCGCATGCTGTATGAGCTGGCGCGCAACGGCGATGCGCCGCGCTTCCTCGCGGAGACGGCGCGCAACAAGGTGCCGGCGGTCGGTATCTTGATCGGCTGCGCTGCCGGGTTCGCCGCGGCGCTCGCCCAGATCTACATGAAGGAGGACGTGTTCACGCTGCTCGCCAGCACCTCCGGCGACATCATTCTCTTCGTCTATCTCATCATCGCCGTCGCCCAGATCCGCGAGCGCCGGCGGCTCGAGGCGCAAGGCGTGGAACTCAAGCTCAAGATGTGGTTCTTCCCGTGGCTGAGCTACGCCGTGGTCGCCGGCATCATCGGCGTGGTCGTGCTTCTCGCTTTCATTCCCGATCAGCGGATGACTCTGCTCCTGAGCCTCGGCACGCTTGCCGTCGTGCTCGCGGCGCTCGCGCTGACCCGGCAGAAGCGGCAGGCGAGGGCTGCGGCGTGAGCGTCACCATCACGGTCAACGGCGCCGCGCACGAGATCGATGCCGACGGCGACATCCCGCTCCTCTGGGTGCTGCGCGACGTCGTCGGCCTCACCGGCACGAAGTTCGGCTGCGGCGCCGGGCTCTGCGGCGCCTGCACCGTGCATCTCGACGGGACCCCGACGCGATCCTGCCAGACCAGCCTCGACAGCGTCGGGACCAGGCACGTCACCACGATCGAGGCTGTCGGCGAGACCGCGACGGGCAAGGCGGTGCAGCAGGCCTGGCTCGACCTCCAGGTGGTGCAATGCGGCTATTGCCAGTCCGGCCAGATCATGTCGGCCTCGGCGCTGCTGGCCGCCACGCCGCACCCGAGCGATGCCGACATCGACAAGGCGATGACCGGCAATGCCTGCCGCTGCGGCACCTATCCGCGCATCCGGGCGGCGATCAAGCAGGCCGCGCAGTCTCTGCCCGCGGCGGAGGCGCCGCATGCGCGCTGACCCGTCGCGGCGCGACCTGCTCAAGGCCGGCGCCGTCACCGGTGGCCTGCTGCTGACCGTCGGCCTGCCCGCTTCCGAGGCGGCCGAGGCGGCGCCCGACGTGCCGCCGAGCGCCTTCATCCGCATCGACAAGGACGGGATCACCCTCATCATCCCGCGCGTCGAGATGGGCGAAGGCACCTACACCTCCCTGCCGATGCTGATCGCCGAGGAGCTGGAGGTGGGGCTCGACCAGATCCGGCTGGAGCCGGCGCCGCCGGACGCCAGGCTCTATTCCGACCCGATCAACGGCGAGCAGGTGACCGGCACCTCGGCGACGACCATGGGGTTCTACGATCCGCTGCGCCGCGCAGGTGCCGCTGCCCGCACCATGCTGGTCGCCGCCGCTGCGAAGCGCTGGGGCGTGGCGGCGGCCGAATGCCATGCCGAGCGCGCCGCCGTCCTCCACGCCGCCAGCGGCCGCAGCCTCGCCTATGGCGAGCTCGCCGCCGACGCCGCGAAGCTGCATCCGCCGAAGCAGGTCGCGCTGAAGGAGCCCAAGGATTTCACGCTGGTCGGCAAGCCGGTGAAGCGGCTCGACATGCCGGACAAGGTAACCGGCAAGGCGCAGTTCGCCATCGACATGCGGCTGCCCGGGATGAAGGTCGCGACCGTCGCCGCCTGCCCTGTCTTCGGCGGCAGGCTCGCGCGGCTCGACGACGCCAGGGCACGGCAGGTGAAGGGCGTGCGCCAGATCGTGCGCCTCCCCGATGCGGTCGCGGTGGTCGCGGATCACATGGGCGCCGCGCGCAAGGGGCTGGAGGCGCTGGACATCGTTTGGGACGAAGGCCCCGGCGCGGGTGATTCAAGCGCCGCGATCCGGGCCGCCATGAACAAGGCCTCGCAACGCCAGGGTGCCGTCGGCACGAAAACTGGCGACGCCGCCAAGGCGCTCGCCAGCGCCGCGAAGCGGCTTGAGGCCGTCTACGAGATCCCCCTGCTCGCCCACGCGACCATGGAGCCGATGAGCTGCACGGTGCAGGTCGCCAAGGATGGCTGCGATGTGTGGGTCGGGACCCAGGCGCCGGTGCGCGCCCAGGAAGCGGCGGCGAAGGCGGCCGGCCTGCCGGTGTCCAAGGTCCGCATCCACAACCAGCTGATCGGCGGCGGCTTCGGCCGGCGGCTCTACGGCGATTTCATCGCCCAGGCCGTGGCGATCGGCCGCCAGGTCGAAGGACCGGTCAAGGTGATCTGGACCCGCGAGGAGGACATGCGGCACGACCGCTACCGGCCGTGCTATCTCGACCGCCTCGCCGCCGGTCTCGATGCCGAGGGCAATCCGGTCGCGTGGACGCATCGCGTCTGCGCCTCCGCCGTGTCGGCCGGCTGGGATCCGAGCTCGGTCAAGAACGGGCTCGACGACGATGCGGTCGATGCCGCCGCCGGCCCCTACGGCTTCCCCAACGTGCTGATCGACTACGTCCGCCACGAACCCGGCCGCGTGCCCACCGGCTGGTGGCGCGGCGTCGGGCCGACCCACAACACCTTCATGGTCGAGAGCTTCGTCGACGAGCTGGCCGCCGCCGCCGGCAAGGATCCGGTCGCCTTCCGCCGGCCGCTCCTCGCCAAGGCACCGCGAGTACAAAAGGTGCTCGACCTCGCCGCCGAAAAATCCGGCTGGAGCACGAAGCTGCCCCCAGGACGCGGCCGCGGCGTCTCGGTGCTGTCGAGCTTCGGCAGCAACCTCGCGCAGGTGGCGGAGGTCACGGTGGCCGCCGACGGCTCGGTACGGGTCGACCGCGTCGTCTGCGCCGTCGATTGCGGCCGCATCGTCAATCCCGACACGGTCCGTGCCCAGGTCGAGGGCGGCATCATCTTCGGCATCACCGCCGCGCTCTACGGCGAGATCACCATCGATCGCGGCCGCGTCGAGCAGGGCAATTTCGACTCCTACCGGCTGCTGCGGATCGACGAGGCGCCGGCGATCGAGGTGCATATCGTCGAGAGCGCCGAGGCGCCGGGCGGGATCGGCGAGCCGCCGACGGCGACGGTCATGCCGGCCGTCGCCAACGCGATCTTCGCCGCCACCGGCAAG
>DATGFU010000168.1:0-2001 GCA_035308865.1 Allostellaceae bacterium
GTGTCCCACGGGCTGGACCGCGTACGGATGGCCGCAACAACGGTTCAGACGTCATCACCCAAGGTGGGAGCCGGATGCCTTAATCGGGCTCGTCCGGTTCTGTGCGGGGGGCGCTCAGTAATGAGCGTCCCTACCGCGATAGTGAATAACCTCCCGACATTTCCGTTTCATGGGTCGACACCGTGAAACGGAAATGCTAAACAGGCCTCGGAAGCAGGCCTCCGAGCCGGCCTGAATCTCGTCGGCGCAGTTTTGGAGCGACAATCATGGCAGGCGCAGTCGCAGCCATCATCGACGACCTGAGGCAACGCGGCGGTCTCAAGGGAACCGACGTGGCCAATGTCGCGTCGGTCTCGCCGGCGACCGTGTCCCGCTGGACCGCCGGCACTTCCTCGCCGCATCCCAGGACCCAGCTCCTCATTTCCGATCTGCGGTACGTGGTCGACCGCCTCGCCGAGCTCTACGATCCGGAAGAGACGCGCCTGTGGCTCTACGCGAAGCATCGGCTGCTCAACGGCGAGCGCGCCATCGATCTCATCCATGCCGGTCGCGCCGATGAGGTGCTCGCCGTCATCGAGAGCCTCGACGAGGGGTCCTACACATAGCCATGGGCGATCCGGGACGCGTCCATGACCGGGCCATCCTGGATGCTTTGGAGGCGATGGCCCCGGTCTCGTTTGCGTCCTCCGTGTGGCGCATCGCCAGGGCCGGCCGCGACCCGATCCGCGGCTCGGCGGCAAGTGGCCGCTGGAGTCCCGGCGGCGGCGCCGAGGTCCTCTACACCAGCATCGAGCGCGACGGCGCGCTCGCCGAAATCGGCTTCAGGCTGTCGCTCGAACCGGTCTGGCCCAGCCGCATCCGGCACGAGATTCACGAAATCCGGGTCCGGACCGCCCGAACCTTGCAGGTCGCCGAAATTGCCGGTCTCGCGGCCTTCGGCGTTGATGTCGCGCGCTACGAGTCCTTCGACTACTCGGCGACACAGGCTCTGGCCGCCGCCGCCCATTTCATGGAATTCGACGGCCTTCTGGTTCCAAGCGCCCGGCACAGATCGCAGAACCTCGTCATTTTCATGGACCGGGACGCCGCGGTCTCGCTTGAAACCTTGCGCGCCGAACCGGTCGATTGGTCCGTTTGGCGGGCGCGCCGGTAGCTCTCCGCGCCGCCGTCAAGCCGGTCCTCCGTCCGCCTGCACCGGCCGCGGGCGGATCGGCTCTACTCGCCCGCATGCCCGCGCCCCTTCCGGCCCCCGCTGCGCCCGGTCCCGACCAGGACCGGAGCGCGCGCCATCGGCGCATGCTGCGCGAGATGGAAGAGGCCGGGCTGACTCTCGTCGAGGCCACGGTCGAAGCCATGCGGCTGGCCGGCCCGGACCAGGCAGCGGCGATCGCCGGCGACCTGGCCCTGGCCTATTCCCGCATCACCCGCGCCCTGCGCCTGACCATGGCCTTCGAGATCAGGCTCGACCGCGACGGCCTCTTCGGCGACGCCGAGCCCGCCCGCGACCGGGTGGCGGCGGAGCTTCCCCCGTCGGCGCCGGCGGTCGAGGCCGACCCTCCCGAGGACCTCCTCGCCGAGCGGCCAGAGACCCTCCGCGAGTCCGACCCCGACATCCGCCTCGCCCGCGACCTGCCGCTCGACGATCTCGCCGCGCTGATCCAGCGCAATTTCGGCCTCGCCCGCCAAAGCCTCGCCCGCGCCACCGGCCGACTCGTGCCGGTCGCTTCCGCCGCCGCCGACGATCCCGACGAGGATCCGCCGGACCGGCGCCACCCGATCGGCTCACTCTGGCCCCTGCCCCATTCCCCACCGACCGCCCTGCGGATCCCCGCCGGCCGCGGCCCGCCCTGACGCGCCATTAAGCCCTCTCCCGCTTGCGAGGCTTTTGCAGAACGAAGAAATCTGCGATTCTTCCCGCGAGGATTGGGGAGGTTGGGATGGCGCATCGCGAGTTGGGGCAGTTGAGCCTTGCCGATCATCTTGTGGCGCGGGGGACGCGGT
>DATGFU010000169.1:0-4812 GCA_035308865.1 Allostellaceae bacterium
GGCGTTCGTTCATCGGATGGTCGTGCTGGTCGGGGCAGGCGAGGTGGCTCATCACCGCCGCCACTGGCACGCCGTCCAGCAACGCCGGATCCGCCGCCAGGTGCGCGGCCTCCGATACCGGCATGCCAAGCCGCGCCATGCCGGTGTCAAGATTCAGGATCGCGGGCCTGCCGGGCGCCATCACACGCCAGGCTTCGAGTTGGCCCAGATCGTTGATCACCGGCACCAGCGACGGGGCCACGAGGCATTCGACACTCGGCCCCGACAGAACCCCGATCCGCAGGCCGGAGAGGTCGGGATCCAGCGCCTCTACGAGCGCCAGCCCTTCCTCGACCGGTGCGACAAAGAACCAGCGGCAGCCGGCACGAGCGAGTGCCTGCGCCACCGGCGCCATGCCAAGACCGTAGGCGTCGGCCTTGACCACCGCGGCCACCGTGCAACCGGGCCCGACGATTCGGCCGATTCGCCGCCAGTTCTCGACGATCGCCGCCAGATCGACGGTGACGTACCCGCCGCTTCCGGCGGGCACCGCCGGCGCGTCAGTATTGGACGGGCAGGCGATCGCGACCGACATAATCCGAGAACTTGGTGATTTCGCCCTGGAAGGTGAGCAGCACGCTGCCGACGGGTCCGTGGCGCTGCTTGGCGATGATGGCTTCCGCCGTGTTGCGCACCTCGGCGATGCGGTCGAACCATCGCTTGTGACGTTCGGTGAACTTGTCCATCGCCTCGTCCTGGCGCTGCGTCGGTTCGGCGCGCGTGAGATAATACTCCTCGCGGAAGACGAACATCACCACGTCGGCATCCTGCTCGATCGAGCCCGATTCGCGAAGGTCGGCGAGCTGCGGGTGCTTGTCCTCGCGCTGCTCGACGGCCCGGCTCAGCTGCGACAGCGCGAGCACCGGCACGTCCAGCTCCTTGGCCAGCGCCTTGAGGCCGCGGGTGATCTCCGACAGCTCCTGCACCCGGTTGACCTCCTGCCCCGGCCGGGCGCTGCCCTGGATCAGCTGCAGGTAGTCGACGACGATGAGATTGAGCCCGTGCTGGCGCTTCAGCCGCCGCGCCCGCGTGCGCAGGCCCTGGATGGTCAACGCCGCCGTGTCGTCGATATGGAGCGGCACGCCGCCGAGCCGTCCCGCCGCCACGACGAACCGGTCGAACTCGTCGTGCCCGACCTCGCCGCGGCGGATCTTGTCCGAAGGCACGCCGGATTCCTCGGAGAGCACGCGGGCCGCCAACTGCTCGGCCGACATTTCCAGCGAGAAGAACCCGACGATGCCGCCGTCCTCGGCGATGCGCTCGCCGTTGGGGCCGACCCCGGAGCGATAGGATTTGGCGACGTTGAAGGCGATGTTCGTGGCGAGCGCCGTCTTCCCCATCGAGGGGCGGCCGGCCAGGATCACCAGATCGGATTTGTGCAGGCCGCCGAGCTTCGCATCGATGTCCTGGAACCCGGTCGACAACCCGCTGGTCCGGCCCGAGCGCTTGAACGCCTGCTCGGCGATGCCGACCGCCGCAGTCAGCGCTTGGCTGAACTGCTTGAAGCCGCCGTCCGCCGTGCCGGAGGTGGCGAGGTCGAAGAGCCGCTTCTCGGTCTGCTCGATCTGCTGCGGCGCCGCGAGGTCGAGCGTGAACTCGTAGGCGTCGTTGACCGTATCCGTGCCGATCTCGATGAGCTGGCGGCGGATATAGGCGTCATAGATCGTCCGCCCGTAATCGCCGGCGTTCATCACCGTGACGACCGAAAGCGCCAGCTTGGCGATGTAGGTGCCGCCGCCGATGTCGACCAGGCTGCCGTCCTGGTCGAAATAGCTCTTCAACGTCACCGGATCGGCGATCTGATTGTGCTCGATGAGCCGCATGATGGCGGCGTAGATGCGCTGGTGCACCGGATTGTAGAAATGCTCCGGCAGCAGGTAGTCGGCCACCCGCTGGTAGGTCGTGTTGTTGATCAGGATGGCGCCCAGCAACGCCTGCTCCGCATCGAGATTGTGCGGCGGCGACCGCAGCGCGGGCTCGTTCGCGGCAGGCGGCGGGAAGCTGATCGGGGCCGGGCTCGACATGGGGTGAGGCTAGCATGAAAGCCCCGCGCGCCGGGGTTGTTTTGCTTGTGGATAACGGGGATCCGGCGGGTAACTCCCTCTCCGCCTCAACGACGGCGGAGAGGGTTCGAACGGGATCGGGGCCTTGCGGCCGTCAGGCCTCTCCCGACTCGGGCGACTCGGACTCGGCGGCTTCCGTCGCCGCGGCGATCTCGGCGGTGCTGAGGCCGGCGCGCTGGGCGGCCGCCTCTTCCTCCGACTGCGCCACGTTTACCTTCACCTGGATGGAGACCTCCGGGTGGAGGCTGATCCGCACGGTATGGAGGCCGAGCGTCTTGATCGGATGGTCGAGGATGACCTGGCGGCGCTCGACGCTGTACCCGGCGGCGGTTACCGCGTCGGCGACGTCGCGGCCGCTGACCGAGCCGTAGAGCTGGCCGGTCTCGCCCGCCTGGCGGATGATGACGACCGAGAGCCCGTCCATCTTCGTACCGACGGACGAGGCCTCGCTCCGTCGCTTCAGGTTCGTCGCTTCGAGCTGCGCCCGCTGGCTCTCGAAGAACTCGAGATTGGCCTTGCTGGCGCGGAGCGCCTTGCGCTGCGGCAGCAGGAAGTTCCGCGCATAGCCGGGGCGGACCTTGACCACCTCGCCCATCTGGCCGAGATGCTCGACGCGCTCGAGCAGGATGACGTCAACCATCGCGCCGCCCCCTAGCTGATCATGTAGGGCAGCAGGCCGAGGAAGCGCGCGCGCTTGATCGCCTGGGCGAGCTCGCGCTGCTTCTTGGTCGAGACGGCCGTGATCCGGGACGGCACGATCTTGCCGCGCTCGGAGATGAAGCGCTGCAGCAGCTTCACGTCCTTGTAGTCGATCTTCGGCGCGTTCGGGCCCGAGAACGGGCAGGTCTTGTGGCGCCGGAAGAAGGGCCGCCGCGCCTGCGGGCGACCACCGCCCCCCTCGCCGCGATCACCACGGTCGCCGCGGTCGCCGCCGCGGTCACGATCGAAACCAGCCATTATTCGCTTACTCCTGGCACAGGGGCGGGCGTCTCCGCCCGCTCCGGACGGTCGCCGAAACCGCGATCACGGTCGCCGAAGCCCCGGTCGCCGAAGCCGCGGCGGGGGCCGCGCTCGTCGCTGCGGTTGCGGCCCTGCATCGCGATCGACGGTCCCTCCTCGAGCGCCTCGACGCGGACGGTGAGGTACCGCAGCACGTCCTCGTTGATCCGCATCGTCCGCTCCATCTCCTGCACCGCGGCCGCCGGCGCATCGATGTTGAGAAGGGCGTAATGCCCCTTGCGGTTCTTGCGGATGCGATAGGCCAGGTTCTTCAAGCCCCAATACTCGCGCTTGGTGACCTGGCCGCCTTGTTCGGTGATCACGCCGGCGAGGGTCTCGATCAGCGCCTCGACCTGCGTGCCCGATACGTCCTGGCGTGCGATGAACACGCACTCGTAGAATGCCATCGATACCCCTTACGGATGGTGGCCCGCGGCCGGCCGGACATCCCGGCCAAACGAAACGGACCTCAGCCGGCAAGCCGGCAAGGGTTAGGGCGACGCAGTATGCATAGAATGAGGGGCGGTGCAAGCCCGCCCCTCAGAGATCCGATATCTCCGTCGGCACCGAACCACGCCCCTTCCAATCGAAGAGCTTGATCCGCCGAAGCCGCGCATACTGTGCAAGCAGGCGGCGCGCTTCGTCATAATTCTCAAAGTATTGCGCCAGGATAAAAGAGAACGCCGGCCCCTGGATGCGCAGTATCTCAATGGTCTGCTGCGTCCTGCGGCGGAAGGGGCGCATCCGCGTTATGGCGGATACGTCCGTCCAACGCAGGAGGCGCCATGGCTTCTCACGCCGGTACGCGTAGATGCCCTCATTCGTGAAGGCCAGCGAGGGCTGCGAATTGTTGATCCGCGACGTAAGCATGCCCGTGACCGCGAGAGCGAGGAATCCGGTCACGACAGCGATAGTGGCACGACGCTGGTCCATCCATCCGAACTGCCTGACCGCTCCTGTCAGCCATGGCGGAAGATCAGCATCGAAATACAAACGAACGAAGCTGAATAGGCCGATCACGATGAAGATGGCCGGCATCGCGAAGATCGCGATCTGGGCACGCCAACCTTTGCCCTTATTGCAGAATTGCGGCCGCTCCGGGGCGCCGCTGAGATCGAGTGGATTGCCCGATAGATCATCCATGGGGACCTTTGTGGCGGCATAAGGGTGACACCGCTACCAACAACCGATTGGCCTATACGACCAAGGCGGATATTTGACCGTCGCTTCCGCCCCCTTTAATCAGCGACCTCGTCCCCAGCCACAGGAGGCTCGGCGCCAGCACCGTCAAGAAACGAGAGGAACGCCTCGCGATTACCTTTCACGGCGCGTTCGCGGAAGTAGGTAGCAGTCGCCAATGCCGAAAGCTTGTTCACGACGGTGTTCGATGCGGGCTCGGGCCGGAGGTCGTCGGCGTTTTTGGTCATCGCGCAGGCCGAATTGCTCCAGAGGACCTTAGCATACTCCGTGGCGAGCCCCAAAAGGCGCGTCGCTTGACACGTCGTCTCCCGCCGCTATGAGTGCGGCCCACGCTCGGGCGGCAACACCGTCATCCCCGGCCACCCTCCGTCGTCATGGCCGGGCTCGACCCGGCCATCCGTGTCGGGCCAGGGTGCTGGCGTCCGAGGCACTTAGACGACCCTGCCGCGTGGATGGCCGGGTCAAGCCCGGCCATGACGGGTTGGGTGGCAATTGGGAGCGGAACGGTTGA
>DATGFU010000170.1:0-5670 GCA_035308865.1 Allostellaceae bacterium
GCTTCATGCCGGCGCCGGCGACCAGCACCAGCTCCTCCGGCTCGTAGCTGACGATGCCGGCGAGGCGCGAGAGGTCCAGCGTGTGGGTCGCCTCGACCGGCCGGCCGATTCCCCGCTTGGTGCCGCCGCCGACCAGTTCCAGCGGCGCTTCCTCGCGCACGGCCCAACGGACGGCGTCGAGCAGCTCGTCTTCGGTGGTCGGCGTGATCACGCTCATTGCCGCGGCCGCCCGATGGCGGATTGCGCTCCGCTTATCCGCCCTACGCCGGCTGTAGGGCGGATAAGCGGAGCGCAATCCGCCGATGCCAAAATCATCAAAACCGCGGCAGATCGGGGAACCGGAGTGCACCCTGGTGGACGTGCACCCGGCCCAGTTCGGCGCAGCGGCGGAGCTGCGGAAAGACCTTGCCGGGGTTGAGGAGATGCTGCGGGTCGAAGGCGCATTTGACGCGCATCTGCTGGTCGAGATCGGTGTCGGTGAACATCGTCCCCATCAGGTCGCGCTTCTCGACGCCGACTCCGTGCTCGCCGGTCAGCACGCCGCCGACCTCGACGCAGAGAGTCAGGATCTCGGCGCCGAATGCCTCGGCGCGTTCGAGCTCTCCCGGCCGGTTGGCGTCGTAGAGGATCAGGGGATGGAGGTTGCCGTCGCCGGCATGGAAGACGTTGGCGACGCGCAGCCCGTAACGCCCTGACATTTCGCTCATGCGGCGCAGCACCTCGGGCAGGCACCGCCGCGGGATGGTCCCGTCCATGCAGTAATAATCCGGCGAGATCCGCCCGACCGCCGGGAAGGCCGCCTTGCGCCCCGCCCAGAAGGCTACGCGCTCGGCATCGCTCTGGCTGATATGGCAGCACATCGAGCCGCATCCGTGCCCGATGGCCTCGATCGCTTCGATCAGATGCGCGATCTCGGCCTCCGGACCGTCCAGCTCGATGATCAGCAGCGCCTCGACATCGCGCGGATAGCCGCATTTCACGAAATCGTCGGCGGCATGGATGGCCGGGCGATCCATCATCTCCATGCCAGCCGGAACGATGCCGGCGCCGATCACCCGCGCGACGCACTCGCCGGCGGCTTCGGCCGACGGGAAGCCCAGCATCATGCCGCGCAGCGCCTGCGGCCGCGGCAGGATGCGCACCGTCACCTCCGTGACGATGCCGAGCAGCCCCTCCGACCCGGTCACCACGCCCAGCAGGTCATACCCGCCCGCATCGAGGTGCCGGCCGCCGAGGCGTACGATCTCGCCGCTCATCAGTACCAGCTCGACGCCAAGCAGGTTGTTGGTCGTCAGCCCATATTTCAGGCAATGCACGCCACCGGAATTCTCGGCGACGTTACCGCCGATCGTGCAGGCGATCTGGCTCGACGGGTCCGGCGCGTAATAGAAGCCGAATCCCTCGACGGCCTTGGTGATGGCGAGATTGGTGACGCCCGGCTGCACCACGGCGCAGCGGTTCTCGAGATCGATGTCGAGCACCTTGCTGAGGCGCGACAGGCCGAGCGTGATCGCGTCGGCCAGCGGCAGAGCACCACCGGAGAGCGAGGTGCCCGCCCCGCGGGGCACGATCTTGATGCCTTCGTCGTGGCACCAGGCGAGCACCGAGGAGACCTCTTCGGTGCTTGCCGGCAGGGCCACGATCAGCGGCAGTTCGTGATAGGCGGTGAGCCCGTCGCTCTCGTAGGCGCGGCGCTCATCCTCGTCGTCGATAACGGAGCCCAGCTTCATGAGGCGCCGCAGCGCCTCGGCAATCTCGCGCCGCCGCCGGACAATGGCGGCATCGGGCGTCGGCATCTTCATCCGGCCGACACCCGGCAGTGCTCAGCCCTGGCGGGCCTTGTAGCGGGGGTTCTGCTTGTTGATCACGTAGACCCGGCCCTTGCGCCGGACGACGCGGCAGTTCTTGTCCCGGGATTTCAGCGATTTCAGCGAGTTGACGATCTTCATGACGACCCTGGTGCGCGCGGCCTGCGACGGAAGCGGCGGAACCTATGGGAGGAGGGGGGGAAAGTCAATTGCAGGGCGCGGAAGGCTGCTCAGTGCCTCGAGGTGCCTCCCAGGGCCTTGCAGGCCTCGTCGCAGACGATTTCATGGGCCACCGACAGGCTTATCCGTACGTCCTCGACCGCCCGGCGGACGGCGGCGGAGACATCCGAACGATCGTTCACCCGTTCGGCCAGCGCGTCCGCATCCAGCTGCAGCCCGCACAGGACCGCCTGCAACTCGTCCAGACCATGATCAAACGCTACGCTCATCGCATACTCCAAGGCCCACGGCGGGCTCGCGGCCGGCCGTCTTTGTGAATGTGCGTCCATTGCGAAGGGCCCGCACCATAGCGGCTTGGCCGATAATTAACTTGGGCAAAGTTGGGACATCAACTGCTATTGCGTGTGCCCTTACGATCTTGGCGGCCCCTCGGTTGATCCACGGCTTGGTGGCCCGTCACGACATAGGGTGCTACAGAATGATCGTGACAGGCCCATGAGGGGCTTGTTGTCGGGCGGCGACAGTACGAACAGGAGAAGCGACGAATGGCAGGACAGCCGCCCCCCGGCGATTCCGAAGAGATCCAGCTCAAGCGCGCGCTCGGTCCGATCCATCTCGTGGCGCTCGGCATCGGCGCCATCATCGGCGCCGGCATCTTCGTCATCACCGGCCATGCGGCGGCCGGCTATGCCGGGCCGGGCGTGGTCATCTCCTTCGCCATCGCCGGCACGGGCTGTCTCTTCGCCGGCCTGTGCTACGCCGAATACGCCTCGATGATTCCGGTTGCCGGCAGCGCCTATACCTACTCCTACGCGACGCTGGGGCGGGAGGTCGGCTGGTTCATCGGCTGGAACCTGGTGCTCGAATACCTTGCCGCGGCCTCCACGGTCGCGGTCGGATGGTCGGGCTATTTCGGCGACTTCCTGCGGTCGATCGGCCTGCCGATCCCGGCGCAGCTCGCCTCGGCGCCGCTGGCGGTCCGCGGCGTGGACGATTTCGTCCTCACCGGCACTTGGTTCAACCTGCCGGCCGTGTTCCTGATCGCGCTGGTCTCGACCGTCCTCGTCGTCGGCGTCAACATGTCGGCGAACTTCAACAACCTGATGGTGGCGATCAAGCTGACCATCGTGCTGCTGGTGATCGCCTTCGGCCTGGGTCACGTCGACCCGGCCAATCTGACGCCGTTCATCCCACCCAATACCGGCACATTCGGCCAGTTCGGCTGGACAGGCGTGTTCCGCGCGACCGGGGTCATCTTCTTCGCCTATATCGGCTTCGATGCCGTCTCGGTGGCGGCGCAGGAGGCCCGCAACCCGCAACGCGACCTGCCGATCGGCATCCTCGGCTCGCTGCTCCTCTGTACCGTGCTCTACATGCTGATGTCCTACGTCATCACCGGCATCGCGCCCTACACCACGCTGGGCGTCGACCACCCGGTGTCCCAGGCGGTCGAGGCCATCCCCGGCACCGCGTGGCTGGCGCCGATCGTCAATGTCGGCGCCATCGTCGGCCTCGCCTCGGTGGTGCTGGTCATGCTGCTCGGGCAGTCGCGCGTGTTCTATGCGATGGCCAAGGACGGGCTTTTCTTCGAGATGTTCGGCAAGGTTCATCCGCGCTTCCGCACGCCGGCCGCTGGCACGATCATCACCGGCATCTTCGCCGCCCTCCTCGCCGGTGTGCTGCCGCTCGACATTCTGGGCGAGCTGGTGTCGATCGGCACGCTCTCCGCCTTCGTCGTCGTCTGCGCCGGCGTCATGGTCCTGCGTGTCACCCACAAGCACGTGCTGCGGCCGTTCCGCACGCCGCTCGTCTGGATCGTGGCGCCGCTCGGGATCGCCGTCTGCCTGTTCATGATGGTGTTCCTGCCGCGCGACACCTGGATCCGGCTCGCCGTGTGGACCGCGATCGGCCTTGCGATCTATCTCGGTTACGGCATCCGCCACGCCCGCCCGCCGCGCTGGAGCTTCGTCGCCGCCCCCGGGGTCGAGCCTGCTGAGTGAGCCGTAGCGCCGCCGTCGAGGGCACCCGGAGCATCGCCGTCGCGGACGATCCGGTCCGCGGAATCCTACTGTTGCTCGGAGCGCTCCTGCTCTTCGCCTGTGCCGATATGCTGGCCAAGGTGCTGAGCGCCGGCCTGTCGCCCGTGGAGATCGCCTGGCTCCGCTACATCGCCTTCTCGCTGCTGCTGGTCCCGCTGCTCGCGACGGGCGGCCTCGGTACATTGGAGGTGAGGCGCCCCGGCCTGCAGGTCCTGCGCGGTCTCGGCATTCTCGGCTCGGCGGTGCTGTTCATCTCGGCAGTCAGCTTCGTGCCGCTCGCCGAGGCGACCGCGACCAGCTTCACGTCGCCGGTCTTCATCACCATCCTCTCGGTGATCGTCCTCGGCGAACGGCCGGGGATCCGCCGCTGGAGCGCGATCGCGGCGGGGATCGTCGGCATGGTGATGGTCGTCCGGCCGGGCGGCAGCGGATTCCAGTGGGCGTCGCTCCTCCCCGTCGGTTCGGCCGCGAGTTGGGCCGTGGCGATGGTGGTGACCCGGCAGATGGCGCAGGGCGAGCGCGTCCTGCCGACGATGGGTTGGACGGCCATGACCGGGCTCGTCGTGATGAGCGGCATGCTGCCCTTCTTCTGGGTGGTCCCGACGCGCGAGCAGCTCCTGCTCGGCCTGCTTGCGGGCACCGTCAACACGACCGCGCAATGGCTGACCCTGATGGCCTATCGCTGCGCCGACGCGTCGTTGTTGGCGCCGATCTCGTATTCGCAGCTCGTGTGGGCGGTGATCCTCGGCATCGTCGTGTTCGGCGCCGTGCCCGATCTCTGGACCTTCGCCGGTGCGGCGGTGATCATCGGCAGCGGCATCTACATCGCCCACCGCGAACGGCTGGTGCGCCGCGCGCCGGCTTAGGTCAGGTACATCCAGACAACCCAGATCGCGCCGGCGAGGAACGGGCCGAAGGGCAACGCGGTCGCGGCGTCGACCTTGCGTCCTCGGATGGCGGCCAGGCCTGCGGCGGCAAGCCCGCCCAGCGCCGCCGCCAGCACGACCGGCCCCAGCCCCTGCCATCCTATCCAGGCACCGCCCGCCGCCAGCAGCTTGGCATCGCCCTGGCCCAACCCGTCGCGGCCGCGCAGCCGGCGATAGGCGAGCTCGACCAGCCGCAGGGCCGTGTATCCGGCGGCGGCGCCGATGGCGCGATCGGTCAGCGCCTCGGGCTCCACCCAGAGCGACCAGGCGAGTCCGGCGGGAATGAGCGGCAGGGTCAGCACGTCCGGCAGGATCATGTGCTCCGCATCGATCCAGGCGAGCGCCAGCAGAGTCCAGCCGAGGGCGCAGTCGGCCCAGAGCCGTGGCCCGTCATCCATTGTCGCGGCCCAGGCCGCCACGGCGAGCGCCGCCAGCTCGATCCACAGATGGCCGGGGTGGATGGCCGCGCCGCAGCCCCGGCACCGCCCGCGCTGGATCGCGAAGCTCGCGAGCGGGATCATCTCGGACCAGGGAAGCGTGCGGCCGCAGGACTCGCACCGGGAGCGCTCCCAGGCCACGGCCTTGCCTCCCGGCAGCCGCCGCACCAGCACGGCGAGGAAGCTGCCGATCACCGGCGCGACGAGGAGTGGCAGAAGCCAGGATGGAAGGATCATGAGGCGGGTCGGGCGGGCTTTTGGCTGCTCCGATCCCTGATTT
>DATGFU010000171.1:0-9460 GCA_035308865.1 Allostellaceae bacterium
AAGCCCGACACCCATCCGGTCGAGACCGGCAGCGACCGGCATGTTCGATCACTTCACAATGAAAAACATGATAAGTAGCGTAAAAAACAACCCAGAAGGCCGCAACCCCAAACCGCGACCTATTGTGCAAAGCCCTCGCAAAGCGGGGGAGGGCCGGGGTGGGGGTCGTGCCGCGAGCCAGTCCTTGCGAGTACGGTCAATCCCCAAGAAATACGTCCGGTTCCACGCCTGCCTGCTTCAGGATCGCGCGCAGCGTACCTTCGGGCATGGCGCCAGGATGACTGGGGATCGTGGTGTAGCGCCGGGTTGCCGGGTTGAACCAAATCTCGTGCGAGCCGGCGGCTTGGCGGCTGAACACAAAGCCGAGCTTTTTCAACCGTTTGACAATTTCCCGATATCGAAATCCGCCTAGGCGGCCCATCACGCGTTCACGATGAGCGGATAGTCGAAGGACTCCGCCGCCGGCGAAAGCTGCGCATCTCCGATCTCATCCCGCAGCTCGATAAGCTTCTTCGCGACATCCCGCGCAATCTCGATCGTCTCCTGGATCGTTCTTCCCTGGGCGATCAGCCCCTGCACCTCGTCCGACGTCGCGAGATACATGCCTTCGGGCAGCCTCTCGATGTGTAGATTGACGATCCGTTCCACGGGAAAATGCCTCTCAATGCAGCTGCGGCGCCTTCAGGAACTCGCTGCGTTCCGCCGTGGCGACGATCGCGGTGAGCCGGCTGCGGCCGCGGCCGATGGTGAAGATCACCTTGGCGCCGACCGGCCCGGCCGACCAGATCGCCTTCCAGAGATCGCCCAGATCGTCGATCTCCTGCCCGCCCACCGCGACGATGCGGTCGCCGGCCCGCAAATCGGCGCGGTCGGCCGGCCCGCCGGGCGCCACGCCCTGGATGTGGATATGGTCGCCCTGCTCGGCGCAGAACATGCCGAGCCACGGCCGCACCGAATCCTGCGACCTGCCGTGCAGCAGCATCTCGTCCAGCGCCGGCGGCAGCAGCTCGATCGGCACGATCATGTTGAGATCGGTCTTGCTGCCGTCGGAATCCTTCTGCTGCAGGATCAGCGAGCCGATGCCGAGCAGCTTGCCGTCGCTGCCGAAGAGGCCCGCCCCGCCCCAGAACGGGTGCGGCGGCGCCGTGAAGATCGGCCGTTCCAGCAGGTATTCCCAGTAGCCGGCGAAGCGCTCGCGGCCCACGACCTCGGTCTGCACCGCGTGCTGGCGGCCGCCAGAGGAGGCCATCACCGCCATGACCCCGGCCTCGATATCGGTCGAATCGCCGAGCTCAACCGGCGGCAGGTCGAGCCGGCCCAGCGCCTGGACCAGGCCGAACCCCGTCGCCTGATCGACCGCCACGACATGCGCCGGCACGCCGCCGCCGGTCGCGGAGGTGAGCCAGATCGTCTCCGCCTCGGTGACGAGATAGCCGATGGTCAGCACCAGCCCGTCCTCGCGGATCACCACGCCGCTGCCGGCGCGCTCAGTGCCGAGCGTGGACGCTGTGAAGGCATCCGCGGGGATCTGCGTCTGCAGCCCGACCACCGAATGCAGCACGCCGTCCAGGTCGAAATCGAACTGTTCGGGCGACGGCTGCAATTGCGCCGGGATCTGCCAGTCTTCTTCGTCCATCCACCTCGCTCCGCGTCGGGCCCGCAATCGAGTTGTAGTCGCGTGGCTGCCGATGCTCCAGCGAAGATGCGAGGTGAGCGATCAGGCGGCCAGCAGCCGGTTGAGATCGACGAACGTGCCGGCGGCGAGCTCATTCCGTAGCTCGGCCCAGCCCGCGGAATCGGCGGCGATCTCCTGGTAGAGGCTGCGCGGGACCTTCAGGCTGGTGATCTCCGCGCCGGTCTCGCCGACGATCCACGAGAGCAGCAGGTCGTCGCCGTCGGCGCCGACCAGCCGCAGCTCCGCGTCGTCGGTGACCGGCGGCTTCGGCACGCTCTGTATGACGGCGATCTTGAACAGCTCCACCTCGACGTCGTCGAGGCCGAGCTCGCGGCACACGATCTTCTCGCGGAGCGCCGGCCAGCCGAAGACGACCCGGGGCGACATGCCCTTTCCGACCGCCTGGGACGGGCCGGGCGCGCTGCTGCCGAGCGTGTCGTCGAAGATCTCCTGCGCGACGCCGTCGAGCTCCTGCCAGCGCGGCAGCTCGGAGACCGGATGGGCGAGGATCCATTGCTTGCGGGCGAAGTCGATGTAGGACAGCTGCGGCACGATGCGGAACTCCGTGCCGCATTTGGCGCAGGTGCAGAGCTGGAGCCGGTTGTCGAGCACGTCCTGGCGCAGATCGGGCCGGCGGTCGGCGTTGAGGCTGCTGACCAGCGGGCTCTCGGCCGTGGTGCCGCAGGCCGGGCAGTCGGCCGACACGGATTGCATGATCGACATGGGATCTCCTTCCGGCCGAAATCAGGGGCCCTTGATATACCTGGCGACCGAGGGCGGCGGCTCCACCTTCTTCGTGTGATAGAGCGCGAACAGTTCGGCGAACCATTCGACCGGGGACCGCCACTGATACGAGCTGACCCCAGTCGCGCCGCGGGCGGCGTATGAATAGCTATACCAGTCGTTCGCGTACGCTTCGTGATAGACCCGGTCATCCAGCGCCTTGGCGCGGGTGGCGAACGACTCGCCCTTGTTCCACGGCGAGGCGGAGGTCCGGCACTCGCTGCAGATCTTGATCATGTCATGGGCCATGATCGTGTCCCAGTCGTCGAAGAGCGAGCCGAGCGGGGCGGTCGCGCTCGCCGGCTTCGTGGCAGTGCCGGTCTTGAGCACAGCGAGCGCCAAGGCCTTGATGTCGGACTCGGTCGGCTTGCCGCCCCTGAACGCGGCGAAGAGCTTGGCCCCGTAGGCATTTGCGGCGGTCGTCTCGTCTTCCTTCTTCCAGCCGCCGAACCCGTCCGCCGCCATCTGCGGGGCCACCATGACGGAAAACTGCGCATCCACGCCGTGCCCCGATTCATGCAGGAACGTGGCCTTGAAGTAGGTGGGGCTGACCGTGCCGCCGCTGTCGTTGACAAAGTCGTAGGCCTGGTCGTTCTCCGGCATCTCGTTGAACGAGAACACGCCCTTGCTCCCGGGCACCGAGGGATCCGCCTTGCGGTGGTAGTTGCCGGACGTGGACGGCTCCGTGCCGTATTCGAGCTTGCCCAGTTCGTTGTGGCCGGCGAACCCCTGCGGCAGCTTCTTGAGCATCTTATAGAGCATCGGCAGCCGGTCCGCCTTCATCCCCGGCTGGACCGTCACGTCCATCTTGAATCGCGCCTGAAGCGCCGCCTGGGCCAGGGCCTGGTCGTGCGGGTTGCTGGTCTCCTTGCCCAGGAGGGCCACGAGATCGTCGATCTCCTGAGGCCCGGTCGGCGTGCCGGCCTTGGCCTTGAGCTCCGCGGTCTTGGCCCGGACGAGCAGGTCCGCGCACTCCCGGCTGAGCGGCAGGAAGAGGCGCTTCGCTGTCGTGGTGCTCCTCTCCCGGAGCGCCGCCGTCTGCCGTCCCTGGAGCCCTTGCAGCACGCCTTCCAGCTCGGACTTCGGCGGATCGGACAGCCCCGCGATGGCGGTTTCCGCCGATCGCAGGCAATCCGCGACGGCGGCCTTCGTCTTGACGAGATCGCTGCGCGCCGCCTCCTCGTTGCCGACCGTGGTCTGCAGGGCGAGCGCCTGGTTCTTCAGGCGCAGGATCGCCGCCTTGAGGCCGCTGGTCGTACTCGCGGTGCCGCAGTAGCTGACGAAACCACCGGAGATCGTCGAAATTTCTCCGGGCAGGGTCGTATGCGGCGGCTGGAACCGACCGACGATCGTGCGCATCGCGTGGCACAGTTTGTCGATCTCGCCATCGATGGGGTAAATCGCGCTCACATCGTCGTAGACCGCCTTCGCCGCGACCTGGATCCTCTGGTATTCTCCCGGCTGCGCGGTCACCGCGAGGCGGGGCGCCGCCAGCATGTCGGTCTCCAGCTGCGCGATGGCGGTGCCGGCCGCGTTCGGTTTCACCTTCCCGTCGACCCAGGCCGACCATCCCTTGGTGCTATCGAGCCAGTCCCGCGCCGATTTCTTCCAGTCCTGCGCCAACTTCAATTGATCGACGGTCGTCTTGAGGGTGAGCGCCTGGCGCTTCAGCCCCTCGGCCGCCGTCTTCAGCCCGCCGGCCGTGGCTTCGGTGCCGCAGGCCGTGGCGAAGCCGTTCTTGATCGTCGCGATCTGGCCCGGCAGCACGGTGTCGGGCGGCTGGAACCCGCTGACGATCGTGCTCATGCCCTGGCACAGCGTATCGATCTCCCCTTTGAGGGCCTCCAGCGGTGTCAGCTCGTTCAGGAGGGTCGTCGCCTCGCCCTGGACCTGCTGATATGCGGCCGGCTGCGCAGCGGCCGCCAGGCCGTCCGCGGTCCCCTTCTCCTGCTCGAGCTGGGTGTAGGCCGTGTCGCCCGGATTCGGCGTTGCCACCGTGTTCAGCCAGTCCACCCGATCCTTGGCCGCGGCGAGCGCCTGGGCCGCCAGCGCCTCCGCCGCCCGCGCCGTCTGCGCTTCGCCAACCGTTGTCTGAAGCGCCAGCGCCTGGCGCTTCAACCCCTCGGCCGCCGTCTTCAGCCCGCCCGGCGTGGTCTCGGTGCCGCAGGCGGCGGCGAAGCCGTCCTTGATCGTCGCGATCTGACCCGGCAGCACCGTATCGGGCGGCACGAACCGGCCCACGATCGTGGTCATGCCGTGGCAGAGCGTGTCGATCTCCCCCTTGAGCCCCTCGAGCGGCCTGAGCTCGTTGAGGAGGGTCGTCGCCTCGCCCTGGATCCGCTGATACTCGGCCGGCCGCGCGCTTGCCGCCAGGCCATCCGTCGTGCCCTTCTCCTGCTCGAGCTGGGTGTAGGCCGTGTCGCCCGGATTCGGCGTTGCGACGGTATTCAGCCAGTCCACGCGATCCTTCGCGGCGGCCAGCGCCCGGCTCGCCAGCACCTCCGCCGCCTGCGCCGTCTGCACCCTTCCCGCCGCCGCAACCGCTGCGAGCTTCGCCGTCCCGATCTCGCCGACCAGGGTGTCGACCTCCCTCGCCTTCGCGTCGAGCGTCTTGACCGCCGTCGAGCGCTTCAGCGTGTCTCCGAGCCCGCCGAGCCGCCGGCGTTCCTGCTGCGAAGGCAGCGCCTCCGCCGGCTCGCCGATCCCACCGATCGCGCCGTCGAGATCGCGGAGCGCCTCGTCGATCTCCTGGACCTTCTGCGCATCGCGCTCGATGAGCGCATCGACGGTGTCCTTCGCGGTCTTGGCCGCCTCGCGGGCGGCGCCCTTGACCGGCTCCAGCGCCTCGCACTTCGCCTTGTTGTTGCGTTGGCCGACCGCGTCCCGCTTCGCCTTGTCCAGATCGGCGTGTTCCTTCGTCAGATCGGCATCGCTGAGCCCCGCCGCGGCGAGACGGTCGATCTCCCCCTGCAGATCGTCGAGCGCCTGCTGGGTCTTCTCGGTGCGGACCCGCACCAGCTCGTCGGTGACCACCAGACCGCCCGACATCACCCGCACGAAGCGGCTCAACGGTACCGGCATCGGCCGATCCTCCCCCTGTTGTCCTGCCCGGTCAGGCGGCCTTCGCGAGCGCCGCTTCCATCTGCGCGAGCGCGCCGCCGAGCGTGGCGCGCAGCGATACCGGCACCTCGAACGGGTTCTCGTCGCAGACCAGCACCTTCTCGTCGGTGTCGAGATAGGCGCGGAAATCCCGGACGATCTTGAGGGCCTTGGCGCCCTGCCCCGGAGCGCCCAGCTCGATCAGCGCCGCCATCAGCGGCACCTTGAAGTTGCCGGTCACCCCGTTCATGCCGAACTCGGCGATCTCGTGCAGCGTGTCGTCGTCGGTCTTGCGCAGCGCCGCCTGCAGCGCCGCGATCTGCGCGTCGGCCGCATCGCTGGCCTGCCGCCACATGGCGCGCACGGTATCCCAGTTGGCCGCCGGCGCCTTGCCCTGGGAGAAGGTGACGCCGAGCACGCGCGCCACCCATTCCTGCTTGACCGCGTCGTCCGTGTCGCCCACGCGCTCGCTCCCACTTCGATGCATGCTTAGGGAGACGCTAGATCCGCCACGGTTAGCGCGCAAGTGCACGAGGCTCGGCCTGTTCGCGGAGAAACGCGAATACCGCGGCGCGATCGCTCAACCTCTGGCCCGCCGCCCGCCTCCGGCGCTATCGTGCCGCATGCCGATCGATCTCGACGCGTACTTCGCCCGGATCGGGTACACCGGAACGCCCGCCGCCGACGAGCGCACGCTCGCAGTGCTGCACGAGGCGCATGTCGGCACGATCCCCTTCGAGAATCTCGACGTCATCTGGCGGCGTCCGATCGCGTTGGACCCGGACTCGCTCCAGGCGAAGCTCGTGGAGGGCGGACGCGGCGGCTACTGCTTCGAGCAGAACACGCTGTTCAAGGCGGTGCTCGACCGGCTGGGCTTCGCCACGCACATCCTGGCGGCGCGGGTGCGTCTGAGCGCCGCCGGCGTCACCCCGCGCACCCACATGCTGCTCAAGGTCGAAACGCGCGCCGGCGCGATGCTTGCCGATGTCGGGTTCGGCGCGGTCGGGCTGCTGCGGCCGCTGCCGTTGCTGCCGGAGATCGAGACCTCGGTGCCCGGCGCCGCCTACCAGCTGCGGCACGAGGCAGGCGTGTGGATCCTGGAGGCGGCCGTCGGCAGCGCCGAGATCATGGATCTCTACGCCTTCACGCTGGAGCCGCATTACCCGATCGACATCGAGATGGCCAACCACTACGTCTCGACCCACCCGAGATCGCATTTCCGGAAAACGGTCACTGCCCAGCTGACCCGTGCGGACCGCCGGGTGACGCTGCGCGGCACGGCGCTGACGCGGCAAACGGGTAACGCCATCGTCGAGGAACAGCTGCCCGACGAGGCCGCCGTGCTGGCCGCGCTGGCTACCGAGTTCGGCCTCGAATTCCCCGCCGGCACGCGCCTCGCCCCGCCCGACGAAGCCCGGGAGACCACGCCGTGACCGACGCCGAGACGCGGCCGCCGCTGCCGCCCTTCACGCTGGAGACCGCAACCCGCAAGGTCCGCGCCGCCGAGGATGCCTGGAACACGCGCGATCCCGGGCGCGTGTCCCTCGCCTACACGCCGGACAGCCGATGGCGGAACCGCGCGGAGTTCCTGCACGGCCGCCCGGAGATCGTCGCCTTCCTCGCCCGCAAATGGGCCAGGGAGCTCGACTACCGGCTGATCAAGGAGCTGTGGACCTTCGCCGGGAACCGCATCGCCGTGCGCTTCGCGTACGAATGGCACGACGATTCCGGCAGCTGGTTCCGCTCCTACGGCAACGAGAACTGGGAGTTCGACGAGCACGGCCTGATGCGCCGCCGCCTCGCCTCGATCAACGACCTGCCGATCGCCGCCGCCGACCGCAAGTACCACTGGCCGGCGCCGGGACCGCGCCCGGAGGATCATCCCGAGCTGAGCGAGCTGGGGTTTTAGGCGCGCCAGCCCTTTTCCCGTTCACACTGCCCGATCGCAGCGATACCCCCACCCCAACCCTCCCCCGCTCGGGCGGGAGAGGGGGTAACGAGCCCTCTCCCGCTTGCGGGGGAGGGTTGGGTGGGGGTCGCGCCGACGCTCCGACACCGCCCCACCGGCACCTCCACGATCATCACGATCGCCTGGGCGAGCGGCGGTCGGTCAGAGTCAGGCGGGGTCCGCCCGCATCCCGGCCTGAGCGAACTGAGGGTTTAAGCGCGCCGTCCGCGCTCAGTCCCCAAACGCGAATGGATCGATCCCCGACACGCCGGTTCGGGCCAGATCGCCGTGCCGTCGCTCCTCGAAAACGCCATCGAAGTGTCCGTCCGACAAGTCCGAGCCGAAGATATCGAACACCGAGGCGGCAGGCGACCTGGCCACAGCCGCACGGAGACGATCCCGCACTCCCTGTGCCCGTAAGGCCTTGCCCCGCAAGATGGTCGCGAGTTTGCGCACGAGCCCGGCATCCGCGGCCGGAATTTGGACCTCAACACGGATAACCATCCGGTCGCGCCGCCGCCGATGCGCGGTCAGAGCCTTCTTATGAGCGTTCGACATCTCGCCTCCCCTAACTCAACTCACCGCCCCTCCGGCACCGCCACGATCATCACGATCGCCTGGGCGAGCGGCGGCTCGTCGGTCAGCGTCAGGTGGATCTCCGCCCGCATGCCGGCGGGCGTGATCGCCTCCAGCCGAGAGAGCGCGCCGCCGGTCAGTTCCAGCGTCGGCCTTCCGCCCGGCAGGTTGACGACGCCGATGTCGCGCCAGAACACGCCGGCGCGGAATCCGGTGCCGAGCGCCTTGGCCGCCGCCTCCTTGGCGGCGTAGCGCTTGGCATAGGTGGCGGCGCGCTGCGCCCGCCGATCGGCCTTGCGCCGCTCCGCCTCGGTGAAGATGCGCTCGGTGAAGCGGTCGCCGTAGCGTTCCAGCGTCTTCTCGATCCGCCTTATGTCGATGAGGTCGTTGCCGATGCCGAGGATCATCATGGCGCGCCGCGCCGCCGCCCCTCGTCCATCGCCGTCCGCATCCCCCTGATCGCCGCGTCGAGCCCGACGAAGATCGCCTCGCCGATGATGAAGTGGCCGATATTGAGCTCCGCCAGCTCCGGCAGCGCCGCCACGTCGCCCACCGTCGCGTAGTCGAGCCCGTGCCCGGCATGGCATTCGAGCCCGACCGCATGGGCATGCGCCGCCGCCCGCGCGAGCCGCGCCAGCTCCCGTCGCCGCGCCTCGCCCTCGGCATGGCAGTAGGCGCCGGTATGCAGCTCGACCACCGGCGCGCCGATCCGCCGCGCCGCGTCGAGCTGCGCCGGCTCGGGATCGATGAACAGCGACACGCGGATGCCCACGGCAGCCAGTTGCGCGACGAACGGCTTGAGATGTGCCTCGCCGCCCACCGCGTCGAGCCCGCCCTCGGTCGTCACCTCCTGCCGCCGCTCCGGCACCAGGCAGGCGGCGTGCGGAATGTGGCGCAGCGCGATCGCCAGCATCTCCGCCGTCGCCGCCATCTCCAGGTTGAGCGGCAGCCGCACCTCCCGGCGCAGCCGCGCGATATCGTCGTCGGTGATGTGCCGCCGGTCCTCACGCAGATGCGCCGTGATCCCGTCCGCCCCCGCCGCCTCCGCCGCCAGCGCCGCCCGCAGCGGCTCCGGATGCCGCCCGCCGCGCGCATTCCGGATGGTCGCGACATGGTCGATATTGACGCCGAGACGCAGATGGGAATGGACGAAGGGCATGTGCCTGAGATAGCGCGGAACCGGGTGGGTTGCAAACCGGGGGATGGTGACGGCGGAGCGTCGGCGCGACCCCCTCCCCACCCTCCCCCGCAAGCGAGGGCTTTGCACAATAGGTCGCGGTTTGGGGTTGCGGCCTTCTGGGTTGTTTTTTACGCTACTTATCATGTTTTTCATTGTGAAGTGATCGAACATGCCGGTCGCTGCCGGTCTCGACCGGATG
>DATGFU010000172.1:0-8360 GCA_035308865.1 Allostellaceae bacterium
TCAGCGGCAGCTACGATCCGCAGACCGGGCTCCTCAGCGGCAAGGTGCTGGCGGCGAGCTGCGGCGCGTTCGTCGCGCGGCCGGTCTCCGAAAACCAATAACCCGCGCTCGGAACCCACGCCTCGCCGACAGCTGCGGCCGGGACAACAGCACCGGCCGGACGGGACGGTTGATTTGCCTGCTGAACTCGGCCGCCGGTTTGGCTAAAACAGGTGGGGGCAGGTTTCGGGGGAACCCGTGGCAGCGCACGTCTTCATCAGCTACTCGTCGAAGGACGCCAAGGTCGCCGGCACGGTGTGCGAGGCGCTGGAGCGCCGCGGCCTCAAATGCTGGATCTCCTCGCGCAACATCGAGCCCGGGCAGAACTTCCAGCAGGCGATCGTCCGCGCCATCCGGGCCGCCCGGGTGATGGTGCTGGTCTTCACGACCAATGCCAACAATTCCAACGAGATCATGAAGGAGGTGGCGCTCGCGGGGCAGTACCAGCTGATGGTCATCCCGGTGCGGGTCGAGGACGTCCTGCCCAACGACGCCTTCGCCTACGAGTTCGCCACCCGGCAGTGGATCGACCTGTTCCAGGACTGGGAACGCTCGATCGAGCGCCTGGCGCAGCAGATCGCGATCTCGCAGCAGCCGGAGGCCGAAGGCGCCGATGCTGCGGCCGCTCCGATCATCGCCGCTCCGCCGCCGCAAGCGTCGCCCGGTGCGCGGTTGCCGCCCAGGCCGTCCGCCGCGGTGCCGGGCCCGATCCCGATCAAGCGGGAGAAGCCGGGCAGCCGCGCGTGGGTGTGGGCGATCGCCGCATCCCTGGCGATCCTCGTCGTCCTGCTCCTGATCCGGCAGGCGAATATCGAACCGGCCGACCAGGAGGCGCGTGTCGAGGAACGGTCCCATCAGGCCGTCGCGCCGACCGACGAGAACGAACCGGAGGAGACTCCGCCGGCCCGGGAGGCACAGCCGAGGCCCGCGCCGACGCCCGAACCCGCGAAGCCCGTGGCGATCACGATTCCGCCCCCGCAAGAGGCCGCACCGCAGCCGGTTGCGCCGCAGCAACCGGCCCCGCCGCCCGCGAAGCCGCAGCCGCCGCCGGCAAAGCCCCAGCCGCAGCCGGATGTTGCGCAGAGACCGCCGGCCAGTAACGGGCCCTCGACCCTCGCCAATATCGTGTGGCAGGGAACCTATACCTGCGGCACGGTGGTCGCCGGCGGCACGCTGACCATCGTGCAGCAGAGCGGCAGCCTATTGCAGGCGCGTTTCGTGTTCTATCCGCTCAACCAGTACTCCCTCGTGAAGTCCGGCTCCTACGAGCTGCAAGGCAGCGTCGATATGGCCGCGCACCGCGTCATTCTCGAGCCGACCCGCTGGATCTACCAGCCCTTCGGCTATATCGCCGGCGGTTTCGACGGCTATTACGATCCGCAGAACGGCGCCTTGAACGGCAAGGTCCTGCTGCCGAATTGCGGCATGTATTCGGCGCGCCCGATCTCGTCGAGCAATTGACGCGCCCCGCCGGCGGCCGCGCCCCGCTTCATTCCTACGAGGTCCGATCTTGCCCGACCCGCATCTGACCCTCCGCGTCTCCGACATCGCCGCCGAGGCCAAGGATGCGATCGTCGTCGAGCTGCGTGACCCCGACGGGCGGAACCTGCCGGAATTCACGCCCGGCGCCCATCTTGAGCTGCATCTGTCGAACGGGCTGGTGCGCCAGTACTCGCTGTGCAACGACGCACGGGAGCGCGACCGCTATCTGGTCGGCGTCGGACTCGCCCAAGAGAGCCGCGGCGGGTCGCGCCATATTCACCGCTCCATCCGGGTGGGCGACACGCTGCCGGTGACGCCGCCGCGGAACAACTTCCCGCTCGCCGGCGCCGCGCCGCGCCACGATTTCTTCGCCGGCGGCATCGGCATCACGCCGATCCTGTCGATGATTCATTGGTGCGAGGCAAACGGTAGGCAGTGGCACCTCTGGTACCTCGTGCGGAGCCGGCAGCGCGCCGCCTTCCTCGAGCGGCTGCGCGGCTATGGCGACAAGGTCACGCTCCATGCCGATGACGAGGCAGGCGGGCTCTTCGACGTCGCCGGCGCCGTCTCGCGCGTCGCGGGGGACAGCCACATCTATTGCTGCGGGCCGGCGCCGCTGATGAACGCGGTCGAGGCCGCGGCGGCGAGCCGGCCAGCCGATCACGTCCATTTCGAGTGGTTCACGCCGAAGGAGCCGGCGACGCCGGTCAGCCAGGAGACCTTCACGGTCACGCTGGCACGCTCCGGCAAGAGCTTCCCCGTTCCGCCCGACAAGAGCATCCTCGAAGTGCTGGAGGACAACGGCTACGACATCCCGTTCTCGTGCCGCGAGGGCCTCTGCGCGACCTGCGAGACGCAAGTCCTGTCGGGTATCCCCGACCATCGCGACAGCGTGCTGACCGAGGCGGAGAAGGCGGCCAACAAGACGATGATGATCTGCATCTCGCGCGCCAAGTCCGACACGCTGGAGCTGGACCTGTAGCAATGGGCGCGGCCGAGCTTGGCGCCCGCCCGGCGGCCGCGGTTCCCGGCACCGGCATGTCGGTGGCGACGGTGGTCGCCATGGGCAGCTGCGTCGCCATCCTCGAAGGCTACGACATCCAGGCGATCGGCGTCGCCGCGCCGAGCATGGGGCTGATGCAGGGCTTCACGCCCGATGCCAAGGGCTGGGTCTTCAGCGCCAGCATGATCGGCCTGGTGCTGGGCGCGATGATCGGCGGCTGGCTCGCCGACCGCATCGGGCGCAAGCCGATCCTGCTGGGCTCGGTCGTGGCCTTCGGCGTGTTCTCGCTGGCGACCATCTGGGCCGATGGCTGGTGGACGCTCTTCCTCGCGCGGATCGCCACGGGGCTGGGGCTCGGCGGCGCCGTCCCGACGCTGATCTCGGTGGCGGGCGAGGCAGCGCGGCGCGACCGCCGGACGATCGCGACCACCGCCATGTTCAGCGGCATGCCGGCCGGGGGCACGATCTCGGCCCTGGTCGTGCAGTATCTGGTCCCGCTGAGCGACTGGCGCATCATCTTCGTGATCGGCGGCGTGCTGCCGCTGGCGGTGGCGCCCATCATCTGGGCGCTGATGCCGAACCTGCCGCCGCCCGAGCCCGAGCGCCACGGCGCCCGGCCGTCGACTCTCGCCGCGCTGTTCGGGCGCGAGCGCGCCGTCGCCACGCTGCTGCTGTGGACCGCCTTTGTCCTGACGCTGATCGTGCTCTATTTGCTGCTGAACTGGCTGCCGCTGCTGGCGGAGGCGAAGGGCGTCGCCAAGAGCGAGGCCGGCGTGCCGTCGATCGCCTACAATCTCGGCAGCATCCCGGGCGCGATCCTGCTCGGCGCGCTGGTCGACCGCTGGGGGTTGCGGCCGGTGATGCTGGCGAGCTTCGGCGGCGCCGTGCTGACCATGGCCGGCTTCGCCGCGACGAGCGATTTCGTCACGATCGTCATCCTGAGCGCGCTGGCCGGCTGGTTCGTCGTCGGCAGCCTCTACGTGCTCTACGCCACCACGCCGGCCTATTACCCGCGATCGGTGCGGAACACCGGCACCGGCGCCGCGGTCGGGGTCGGGCGGTTCGGCTCGATCGTCAGCCCGCTGATCGCCGGCTTCCTGCTGCGCGGGGGATTCTCGGCGAGCGAGGTCATGCTGCTGATGGCGCCGGTGATGCTGGTGGGCGGCGCCGCGATCACAGCGCTCACCTTCTTGGGCAGGCCCTATCGCGACTGAGGTGCTGCGGCATGACCGCCGCGGTCGGTGAGATAGGCGGACAGGGTCAGCGCGACGCCCACCGCGACGATCGCGAAGATGACAAGGAACAACGGGTCGCTGGTGAACCACCAGAAGGCCGCGAGGCAGATCAGGAAATAACTGCGAACGGCGAGCGTCGCGCCGTAAAGCGCCTCCGTGCGTGCCAGGATGATCCCGGCCACGGTGAAGCCCAGCCCGCTCATCAGCATCCCCGCCAGGCGTGGGAACACGTCGCCGTAATCGCCAGTCGAAAGCAGGAGAACGAGCGTCGGCCGCGGCGCCGCCAGGAAGGCGAAGCCCAGCACCAGCAGGTAGCCGGCGAGGTAGTAGAGGCTGATGCGCGTGCGGCTCATGAGCGCCTCCTTCGGGTCAGCTGGCGCCGGCAGTCCGGGCGCGGCGGAGCAGATAGGCGAAGATGATGAAATGGACGACAATCATCGCCGGCACGTTGATCACAGCGAGGTAGTAGGCCGTGCCCAGCTGCACCGGATCGACCCCGTCCTTGAAGGTCGAGATGTTGGCGTAGGCGAGATCGCAGAGGCCGACGATGTTGAACAGCCAGACCGCCGTGATCGCGGCGGCGAGGCGCGCGCGCAGCAGCCCCAAGGCGATCAGCGCTAGCACGGCCGAGGCGACGTCCCCGTAGGCGACCGGCACTGCGAAGGCCGCCGGCAGGGAAGGGGCGACCAGCCCCGGCATCAGAAACATCAGCCCGTTCACGCGCAGGCAGGCATAGAGCAGCAGTGGCGCCAGGGCCGACCGCGGCTCCCGCCAGGCGATGGCAGGCCACAGATACCAGCGGCCGATCAGCCCGAGCGCGATGAAGGCGACCGCGTAGCTGATGAAGAAATAAACGTGGTTGGGCGTGATTTCCATGGCAGCCGCTTTCAGCTTCCGATCGGATATGCGTCTTTGTTGCGGAAGGCGTCATCCCCGCGGAGGCGGGGATCCAGAGCCCCGGGCGCCGGCGCTGGCGGCCCTGGATTCCCGCCTTCGCGGGAATGACGATGGGTTGCTGAGGTCAAACGAGTCATTTCCTGCTTGAGTCCCGAGTGCCGGTGCCGGCTGCGAAGCGGGCGATGAGCTCTTCCAGCTCGCGCGGGCGGTCGAGCGAGAGGAAATGCCCGCCGGCTGGAATCGTCGCGGCCTCGGCGCGCGGCAGCAGGTTTCGTTCGCGCTCGCGTTCCGCCGCCGGCGCCCAATCCTCGTCGCCGTAGACGAGCAGCGTCGGCACCGCGATCCGCGCGTACTCGTCGCGGGCCTTGGGCCATAGATGCTCATGGGCGAGCAGGCTCAGGAAGCCCTGGTAATGACCGGGCCGCGCGCCGGTCTCGTAGAGCTCGCGCAGCAGGTCCGGCGGCAGCGCATCGGCGCTCGCGACGCCACCCTCCATGATCCGGTCGGTCACGAAGCGGCTGCGCAGGCGCATCAGCGTCGGCCCGAGAACGGGTACGTCGGCGGGGCCCAGGATGAGCCGCGCCGTGAGGGAGCTGACCCGGATGCCGCCGGCGGGAAAGTAGTCGTAGGGATTGATCGCGATCACGCGGGCGACGCGCGGGTTCTGCCGCGCCGCCAGGACGAGCGCGATCGTGCCGCCGATCGAGATGCCGGCGAGGGTGGCGTGGCGGATGTCGAGCCGTTCGAGGAAGCGCTCGGCCCAGAGGTAGAAATCCTCGGGCGCGTAGGCGGAATTCGGGATATCCGACCAGCCGTGACCAGGGTAGTCGAAGGCGTGGACGGTGAACCGCGTGGCCAGCGCGGGCAGAGCCTTCTGGAAGATGTCGAGCTGGGTCCGCAGCGTGTGCAGCAGCACGAGATTGGGTCCCGCGCCGGTTTTGACGTAGCGTACCCCGACGCCTCCGAGATCCACCTCGGCGACCGGGATTCCGGGTGCCCAGGCGAGGCCAGACGGGCGGCTCGGCGGCCGCCGCAGCGCCTCGACCGCGTAGGACAGCGGCACCGGCGCCACCAGGCACGCGAGCGCGATCAGGGCGATGCGATCGATCTCCACCGGCCAAGCCTCGCGCCGACAGCGGACGGAACGCCGGCACTGTCGCGCGATCCAAAAGATGTTCAAGAACATCTTCCGCCGCTGCTATAGCTCGGCCGCCCGCCCTCCGGAGGTGTCGCGATGCCCTATTCGCCCGAGCACAAGCAGAAAACCCGCGAGCGCATCGTCGAGAGCGCCCGCCGCCTGTTCAACCGCAAGGGCTTCGCCGAGGTCACGATCGACGAGATCATGGCCGAGGCGGGGCTGACCCGTGGCGGTTTCTACAAGCACTTCGCGACCAAGGAGGAGCTTTACGCCGATGCGGTGCGGCAGTTCCTGTGCCTCAGCCGGCCGGAACCCTGGCAGGCGGCCCATGTCGATCTCTGCGCCGCAGGCCCGACGCTCGCCCGCATGATCGTCGACGCCTATCTGTCGCGGGAGCATGTCGACGACATCGACGGGTCGTGCCCGCTGGTGGCCCTGCCTTCCGATGCGGCGCGCGGGAACGGCACCGTCAAGGCGGCCTTCCGCGAGGTGCTGGAGATGATGGTCGCCGTCTTCCAGGGCAATCTCGCCGGGCCGGCTTCGCGCGACCGGGCGCTGGCCCTGACGGCGCTGTGCATCGGCGCCATGGTGATCGCCCGCGCGGTCGATGAGGGCGGCCTTGCCGATGCGTTCCGCGGCGCCGCGCGGGATCACGTGATGGCGACGACCGGCTGGGCCGCATGACAGCCCGGCCGAAAGTGACCCCTCTGAGACCATTGAAGTAACGTCATTCCCGCCTTCGCGCTACGGCACGGACACATATCCGGAAGCGGCACCGAGACTCCCTCTCCCGCTTGCGGGGGAGGGCCGGGGTGGGGGTGCCTGCCCTCGGCACGTCGCCCGAACAGGGCCTGCTCCGCCGCGGAGACTCTCGTGGCACCGCGGCTGCGGCAATACCCCCATCCAACCCTCCCCCGCAAGCGGGAGAGGGCTCGATCGGCCCGTCGGGACGCTCCGGCGCTTCCGCGGGGATGACGCAGCCGCTCAGAACATCGGGTGGCCGCTTGCCGTTTTCTCTGGCACCGGCTGCACGACATCCCAATGCTCGACGATCTTGCTGCCTTCGATGCGGAAGATGTCGACGACGGCCCGGCCGCGGTCCAGCGAATCCTCCTGGGCGTGGACATGGAGGAAGACGAGGTCGCCCTCCGCCGCGGCCCGGGCGATCGTCGCGTGATAGCCCGGATGCGCCTTGAAGTAGGGGCCGAACAGCGCCTTGATCGTCCCCGGCCCGTCCGCCGCCATCGGGTTGTGCTGGATGTAGGTCTTGCCGATGTCGCGGTCGATCGCCGCCAGATCGTGCTGGTTGAAGAGCGCGTCGTAGAAGGTCAGGACCATCGCCTTGTTGGCGGCCTCCTGCGCGACGTTGCGCGCGGACTCGGCCGCCCAGGCCGGCGCGGCCGTCAGCAGCAGTAAGGCGAGCAGATGGCGGCTCATGGATTTCCTCCCCCCGTGCTTGTGTCCGCCGACTGTCGCACGCGAGGGAACGGCGGCAAAGACTCTGTCAGCCGCCGAGGCTGCGAGCGAGCGCTTCGAGAATCATCCCCCAGCCGCCGCGCGTGCGCTCGGCCCATTCCGGCAGCACCCCCTCGTGGACCAGCGTCAGTTCGCAGCCGGACTCGAGCGGGGCGATGTCGATCGTGACCTTGGTCATGGCCACCGAGAATTTCGGCACGGCGAAGGTGAAGGCGAGGCGGCGCGGCCGGTCGATCTCGAGATACTCGCCGACATGCTCGACATCCTCGCCGTCGCGGCGGACGACAATGAATTTGCCGCCCACCCGCGCGTCGATCTCGACCTTGACGATCGTGCCGGTGGGCGTCGCGAAGAGCCATCGCCCGGCGGTCGCGGGATCGAGCCAGGCATCGAAGACGCGTTCCGGCGCCGCCATGAAGCGATGGGTGACGCGCAGGGTGACGAGCGTGTCGGTGCTCACGGGGTCGGTCCTTTCCGGTCTTCCGCCTGGAGGAGGCTGTCGAGGGTCTGCAGCCGTTCGGTCCAGAAGCGCTGGTAGAAGCTGAGCCATGCCTCGGCCGCCGCCAGCGGCGCCGGCTCGATGCGGCAGAGATGCGTGCGGCCCGCGATCCGGCGGCGGACGAGCCCGGCGCCCTCCAGCACCCGCACATGTTTCGAGGCGGCGGCGAAGGACATGCGGAACGGTGCCGCAAGATCGCCGATCTTGCGCTCGCCGGCGGCGAGGCTGCGCAGCATCGCCCGCCGGGTGGGGTCGGCGAGGGCGTGGAACACGCTGTCGAGGGCTTGATCTGGAACCATGTGGTTTAATAACCGGGGGTGGCGGAAAGGTCAACCGGGTGGTTTAATGTCGAGGTGCGGCCGAATCTCCCTCTCCCGCAGAGCGGGGGAGGGCCGGGGTGGGGGTGGTAGGGTCTGGGCACGTCGCCCGGGGTGACGGGGGCAGAAGAGGCGCATGACCATTGTGGCACCGCGGCTGGGGATAGACCCCCACCCAACCCTCTCCCGCTTGCGAGGGCTTTGCACAATAGGTCGCGGTTTGGGGTTGCGGCCTTCTGGGTTGTTTTTTACGCTACTTATCATGTTTTTCATT
>DATGFU010000173.1:0-12782 GCA_035308865.1 Allostellaceae bacterium
CGCTTCTCGCCGAGGAACAGCAGGATCGGCGAGGCGATGAAGATCGAGGAGGTCGTGCCGATGACGATGCCGAACACCATGGTCCAGGCGAAATCCTGGACCGAGCCCTTGCCGATGAGGGCGAGCGGCAGGATCGACAACAGCACGGTCAGCGAGGTCGCCACGGTCCGCGACAGCGTCTGGTTGATCGACACGTCGATCACCTGGCGCAGCGGCATCGTCTTGAACTTGCGGAGGTTCTCGCGGATCCGGTCATACACCACGACCTTGTCGGTCACCGAGAACCCGACGAGGATCAGCAACGCCGCCAGCGCGTTGAGATCGAAGGGCAGCTGGGTCACGCCGTAGAACCCGATCGTCTTGGTGGCGTCGAGCACCAGCGTCGCCGTCAGGCCGACGCCGTACTGCCAGTCGAAGCGGAACCATATCCAGCTGAAGATCCCGATGAGCGCCATCGCCGTCGCGGTGAGGCCGTCGCGGAGCAGCTCGCCGCTGACCTTGGCGCCCACCACGTCGAGGCTGCGGATCTCCGCGCCCTGGAAATTCTTGTCGAGAACGCCCTGGATTTGCGGCCGGATCTCCTCGGCGCGTGCCGTCGTGGAAAGCCTGACCAGCGCGTCGGAGGCCGAGCCGAACTGCTGGACCTGGGCCTCGCCGAGATGCAGCGAATCGAAGGAAGAACGCACCTGAGAGGGATCGACCGGCGCCGCGAAGCGCACCTCGGCCATCACGCCGCCCATGAAATCGATCGTGTAGTTGAGCCCCGGATAGAAGAACAGGATCACGGAGAGCGTGCTGAGGATCGCCGAGGTGATAACGCCGGCATAGCGCCCCTTCATGAAGGGGATCTTGGTGTCGTCCGGAACGAGGCGTAACAGGGGGCGCATTCGGAAGTCTCTGTGTTGGGCGGCAGCCGCCGACGTGGCGCGCACCAAGCCTCAGTTGGGCATCGATTGTCCAGCGCTACGACGCTGCCGACCTGTATTGCGCCATTCGCTTCTCACTGAATCGGCATTGCCGCGGATGAGCGTGCCGGACGACTCCAGGTCCCGGTCGGGATGTCGACCCGGCAGACGGAGTCCGCAATGCCGTTTCGCGCCGCCCAGGCCAGCGCGCCGGGCTCGTAGGCCGGATCGTGGATATGGCCCATCGTCCATCCTTCCGGCGCCCAGGCCGAATAGCCGTTGAGGGTGGGAACGCCGAGCCTTTCCGCCAGCAGCATTGCATCGATCTGCTGGAAGGACTCGTCGAGCACATCGTCCGGAGCGCCGGGCCGCTCGGCCACATAGAAGGCACGGCAGCCCTCGGGCGGCGGCGGGACCGGATCGAGAACCGCATTCTCGGCCGCGCGTGAGACCTGCGAGCTTGACGACAGATTCACCTGCTCGGCCATGGCCAGGATCATCGCTGCGAGGAGTGCCCAGCGCTTCCAGGTGCCGGCCCAGCCTGTCATCGCCCGATCGAGCACGATCGCCGCGACCGCGACCGCACAGCCATTCGCGAGGACCTGGAAGCGGGCCGCGCAGCGGATCGCGCCGGCACCCGGAATCGTGAGCCATGCGAACCAGAAGAGCGAATGGCCGCTGCCTCGGACAACAAGCAGGTACAGCAACCCTACCGCCACGAAAACCGCCAGCGACACCGCTCGCACGCCCCGCTCGGACGGTTCGGTCAGCCGCGCCCCCCTCCCAATGGCGATGGCCGATAGGATGAAGCCGGCGAGCACGGTCGGGGTGACCGCGAGCGAGGTCTCGAGCGCGAGCAGGCTCGTCGAAGCGATGCCGGCTTGTGCTTCGACTGGGCCCCAGACGAGATTGCCCGGACCGACATTGAGATAATCGGCCAGTGTCGGCGCGCAGCCGACATAGCTGAAGAAGGCGAAGCTGTGCGGCGATCTCAGGAAGGGCCAGTAGATCACGAAGAACGGGATGACGCCGGCGACGAAGCCCGCCGCGAATCCGATCGCGGTCGGCGCCCCGCCAGCGGAAGCGAAACCCGTGATGATACGGCGGCCTGCAACGAGCCATCCGGCGAGCGGCGCTGCCAGGCAGAGAAGCAGGAGCTGGAACCAGGCAACATAGTAGCCGGTTGCGAACATCAGCCCGGCAAGCAGGCCGCCGCATCCTGCGCAGATCACCGCACGGCGGCCCTGCCTCCCGGAGTCTCGCACCGCCTGCAGGAGAAGGATGACCACGAGCGGCGTCAGCTCCACCGCGCGAAGCTGCGCATGATTGCCGCCGACAAAGAGGGCGTTCGAGTAGGCGAAGACGAAGCCGGCGCATCCGGCGAGCCATGGCCGTACCCGCGCATATCCGACGAGCAGCCACGTCAGCAGCGCGAACCCGATCAGCGACAGCGCCGCATAGGTGATCTCGCCCGCGAGAAACGGATCCGCGCCCAGCCAGCGCGCGGGCACGTAGACGAGGGCGTCGAGAAGAAACGCGTCCGAGTAGGAAAGCGTCCCTTGCGCCGGAAAGTACATGGGCGGGGACAGGAAGGTCGAACGCCCGATCAGGCTCTGGTAGGCGTTCTCGTGGATGAACGTGATGAACCGTGCGTCACCCCGTTCGCCGGCCACCAGATCGAAGCCGCTGAACAGGAATTCCCTGTAGAAGAGGACCAGCCCCCCGAGACCGATCGCGGCAGGTGCCAGCCACGTCCGGAGGGCACGTTCGGACCTCATCGGTGGCGAGTATCCGCCGCGGGATCGGCGGCGCGGCATGTCGGCGGCGCTTGCAGCATGAACCCGCGGCGGATAAGCAGGCGAGGGGGGATTGGGTAAGCACGTGGCATGATCCGTCTGGACAAACTCCGGGCCATTCGCCGATCCGGCATGGTGACGTTCTGCGGCATCCTGCTGCTCGTCGGGATCCTCCTGACCCATGGCGCCACGCATGGCTGGGTGGGCGCCTGGCAGATCCTCGACGTCCCGGCAGCCGTTCCCCCCTTCGTCGACATGCACGTCATCGCCGATGACGCGGCGTGCGCCGCGCGCGGCATCGATGTCTACCGCGACACGTCGTGCGATGTATACGGCCGCGGCTTCAACTATCCGCCGGTCTGGCTGGCCCTCGGTCACTTGGGGATCGACGGCAGCGACACTGTCCCACTGGCGCTTGTCATGGACGCCGCCGCGGCCGCGGTCCTCGTCCTGTTGGTACGCGGCCGTTCGATCATGGTCGGGCTGGTCGTCCTGGCGGCGCTCGCATCGCCTTCGGTTGCGGTCGGGTTCGAGCGCGGCAACTGCGATCTCTCGATCTTCGCCTTGGTGGGCGCGGCGGCGCTGCTGCTCGATCGCGAGCGGCGCGGGCGGGCGGCCGCGGCGGGCGTGCTGCTCGTCGGCGCCATCGTCCTGAAGCTCTATCCCGTCGCCACCGGGATCAGCTTCGCGCGCAGCCGTCGGTGGACCTTGACGATCGCGGCGGTCGCGGCTTGCAGCCTCGCTTATGGAGTCCTGATCTGGCCGATGCTGCCGCTGATCCGCGGCAACACCGACGAGATCGGCGGGGTGTACGGCGCCACCGCCTTCTTCGCGGTGCCGATCGGCGCCCGACTCGGCGCCGACTTGCCCCCGTTCGCGCGCACGCTCATCGGCGAAGGTGTGGCGACGGCCGTTCTCCTGGCGGCGGCAGTGGCCGCCTGGCGATCGGTTCGCCGCGGCGTCGCCGCCTATGATCTCGGGGCCGGTACGACATCGGCCGCCTTTCAGTTCGGCGCGGGCATCTACTGCCTGACCTTCATGCTGGGCTCGAATTACGCGTACCGGCTGGTGTTTCTTCTTCTGCTGCTGCCGCAGATCTTCGATTGGATCGAGAGTGGGATCAGGCTGAGTCGCACGGCGGCGCTCACGCTCCTCCTGCTGATGCTCGGCGCGATGTGGGTGACCATCGGCACGGACGCGCAGGAACTGGCGAGCCAGGCGCTGCACTGGGCGCTGTTCGCCGGTCTCGCCTTCGTCTTGTGGCGAGACCTGATCGGGTCGGTACCGCGCCTGTGGAGCAGCGAGGCCCTATGAGCCCATCTTCTGCGCCCCGTCCGCCGTGGCGAGCGCGCCGTAGAGGTCGGGCCTGCGGTCGCGGAAGATCCCCCAGGCATTGCGCTGCCGACGGATGGCGTCGAGATCGACCGTCGCGGTCAGCACCGCCTCCTCGTCGCGCCCCGCCTCGGCCAGCTTCTCGCCGGTCGAACCGGCGATGAAGGACGAGCCGTAGAAGGTCGTGGCGCAGCTCTCGCCCTGCTCGCGCCCGATCCGATTGGAGGCGACCAGCGGCATCAGATTGGCGCCGGCATGCCCCTGCATCACGCGCTGCCAGTGGTCGCGGCTGTCGATCGTCGGGTCCTGCGGCTCCGAGCCGATGGCCGTCGGGTAGAACAGGATCTCGGCGCCCTGCAGCGCCATCGCCCGCGCGGCCTCGGGGAACCATTGGTCCCAGCAGATCGCGACGCCGACCCGGCCGAACCGGGTCGGCCACACCCGGAACCCGGTATCGCCCGGCCGGAAGTAGTACTTCTCCTGATAACCGGGCCCGTCCGGGATGTGCGACTTGCGGTAGATGCCGAGCTGCGTCCCGTCGGCGTCGATCATCATCAGCGAGTTGTAATAGGCGTTGTTGGCCCGCTCGAAGAAGCTCACCGGCAGCACGACGCCGAGCTCGCGCGCCAGCGCCGACAGCCGCGCCAGCGTCTCGTTGCCCTCGGCCGGCCGCGCCCAGTCGAACCAGGACGGCAGCTGGTCCTTGCAGAAATAGGGCCCCTCGAACAGCTCCTGCAGCAGGACGATCTGGGCGCCGGCATGCGCCGCGCGCCGCACCATCTCCACCGCCTTCGCCACATTCTCCGCCCGGTCCGGGCCGACAGCGAACTGCGTTGCCGCCAAGGTTACCTGGGTCATGTGCCGCTCCCCGCCGGTTGCTGCTGGGTGATGCAATGGATGCCGCCGCCGCCGGCCAGGATGTCGAGCGCCGGCACCTGGACGATCATGCGGTCGGGAAACACGCGAGCGAGGGTCTCGGCTGCAACCCGGTCCATCGGATCGTCGAAGGCGGGTGCGATGACGGCACCGTTCGCCAGGTAGAAATTGACGTAGTTGAGCGCAAGCCGTCCGCCCTCGTTCTCGCGCGGCGCCGGAATCGGCAGCTCGATCACCTCGAAGGGTCGCCCCTGCGCGTCGCGCGCCGATTTCAGACGCCGGAGATTGTCGGCGAGGGGAGCATGGTTCGCGTCCGCCGGATCGTGGCAGACCGAGGCCAGCACGACGCCCGGCCGGGCGAAGCAGGCGAGATTGTCGACATGTCCGTCGGTGTCGTCGTTCTCGAGCCCCTGTCCGAGCCACACGACCGTCCGGACGCCCAGCCACGCGCAGAGATTCGCCTCGATCTCCGCCCGGTTGAGCGACGGGTTGCGGTTGGGATTGAGCAGGCACTGCTCGCTCGTCAGCAAGGTGCCCTCGCCGTCGACATGGATCGACCCGCCCTCCAGCACGAAGGGCGCCTCGAATCGCCGTATCCCCAGCCCGGCCAGCACATGGGTGGCGACCTCGGCGTCGTGCGTGTGGTCGGGATACTTGTCGCCCCAGGCGTTGAACACCCAATCGGCGCCGGCGACTGCTCCCTGGCCGTCGACGAGGAAGGTCGGCCCGCTGTCGCGCGCCCAACTGTCGTCGAGCGGCACGGCCATCGGCGTGACGGCCGCGCCGCACGCACCACGCACTTCCTTGAGATCGGCTTCGTTGGCCAGCATGGTCACCGGCTCGAACCGGGCGATGGAGTTGGCTACGGCGGCATAGGCCGCCTTGGCCCGGTCGATACTGCCGGACCAGAGCGGCGGCCGGCTCGGCCATTGCATCCAGGTGCGGGCATGCCGATCGCCCTCGAAAGGCATGCGGAACCCGGCGTCGCGGGGCGTCGTCATGGCTTGGTCTTGCTCCAGATGCGGGCGCGCTGCGCCGCCGCCTCGGGCGACAGCGGCCGGTCCATGAACAGGCGGGCGCGCGATTCCGGCGACGGGAAGACGGTCTGATCCGTCTTGTCGTCGTCGACGAAGCCGGCGGCCAGCGTGTTGGGATTCACCGCGCCGGTCCAGTCGGTGATGTCGCTGATGATTTCGGGCCTCAAGAGGAAGTCGATGAACTGGCGTGCCTCTTCCACATGGGTGGCGCCCGCCGGAATCGCCAGCACGTCGATCCACATGCGCGTGCGCTCCTTGGGAATAAGGTAGGTGAGATCGACCCCGTTGTCGCGATCCTCCGCCTTGCTCCGCGCGTCGGTCACGTCGTCGGAGGCGCCGAATCCGACGCAGGTGGTTCCGTTCGCCAACGCCTCGACGAAGTCCTCGGAAGGGAGCCGCCGCACCAGCGGCTTGAGCTTGCCGAGAAGGTCGCCGGCCTGGTCGAGCTCCTTGGACGATTGGCTGGTCGGGTCGAGCCCCAGCGCGGCGAGGGCCGCCGGGAAGACGTTGTCCGGCGCGTCCTCGATGGCGACGCCGCAGCCGATCCTCGCTACGATCCTGGGATCGAAGGCGAGCGCCAGCGTGTCTTCCGGCGCATCGGGAAGGGCCGCCTTGAGCTTCGCCGCATCGACCGCCAGCCCAGCGGTACCCCAGAGATAAGGTACGCCGATCGCGTTGTCCGGATCCCATGCGGCGGCGTCGGCGAGGATGTCGCGATCGATATTGCCGTAGTTGCTCAGGCGGTCTCGCCCAACGGGTTGGAAAAGATGGCGCGGCACGCCCTTCGCAAGCACCGGCACGACCGAAGCCACCACCAGATCCCAGCCGCGCTTGTCGCCCGCTGCCAGCGTGTCGAGGAGCTCGGCATCGCTCTGGTAGAGATCGTAGGTGACCGCGATGCCGGTCTCGGCCTCGAATTTCTGGACGGTGTCGCTGGCGATGAATTCCGGGCGGTTGGCGAAGTGCAGGACGCGCGACTCCTCGCCTGCGGCCGGCATCGACATGCCGGCCAGCACGACGCACAGCCCTCCCCACGGTGGCACGCGCCCGAATTGCAATCCCGCCTCCGGAACCTTGACGTTCCTTATGGCGTGAAGCGGCCGGTCCGGCCAAGCGAATCCGGCGCGCAGCGGCCTCCTGCGACCGCCGCGCGCCTTTCGCTCGACGCCGCCGTCACCACATGATAGGCGCACGCCGACACGCCAGTGACGAGGGTTCCCCAATTGAGCCGTTTTCTCTCCGCCCCCTATCTCGACGACGATGACGACGACCAGCCCGACATCCCGCCCGAGCCGGAGGATCCGCCGGCGCCGGAGAAGGATGCCGACAAGTCGGCTCCGGGCAGTCCGGTCAACGAGCTGGAGTCCCGCCTCTTCAAGGGCCGCAAGGTGATGATCTTCGGCGCGATCAACGACAAGCTCGCCCGCGACGTGGTGGCGCGCATTTTGACGCTGGCCGAGGAGACCGCGAAGCCCATCGACATCTACGTCAACTCGCCGGGCGGCCATGTCGAATCCGGCGATTCGATCCACGATGTCATCCGCTTCGTGCGCGACGCCGTGCCGGTGCGGATGATCGGCACGGGCTGGGTCGCGTCGGCCGGCGCGCACATCTATCTCGGCGCCCACAAGGACCGCCGCTTCTGCCTGCCCAACACGCGGTTCCTGCTGCACCAGCCGCTGGGCGGCATCACCGGCCGCGCCACCGATATCGACATCGAAGCCCGCGAGATCATCAAGATGCGCGAGCGCCTGTCGCTGATCATCGCCGCCGAGACAGGCCAGAAGATCGAACGCGTCCGCCGGGATACGGAACGCAACTACTGGATGTCCGCAGAGGAAGCGATCGACTACGGCATGGTGACGCGGATCCTGAAGTCGATCACGGAGCTGGAGTAGCGGGGTCGGACTTCGCAGCAACCCTTACCGATCGGAAGCCGCCATTCATGTCAGATCAATCCAGAATCGTGCTCGATCCCAAAGTGCTCGCTGGGAAGCCCGTTATTCGCGGCACGCGGATCGCAGTGGAGTTCGTTATCGGCCTCCTGGCCGATGGCTGGAGCGAGGCCGAAATCCTCAAGAATTATCCCGGCCTGATACACGACGATATCCTGGCCTGCCTCGCTTATGCTCGTGACGCATTGAGTGGAGAAAGGGTTTACCCTACGGCGGCGTGAGGTGCGGTTCCTGGTCGACGAGAATGTACCGCAGACGGCGGTCGAGGCTCTCGTCAATGCAGGGCACGACGTCCTCTGCGTAGGCACCAAGTGCCCGGGCTTGGAAGATGCGAAGGTGTTGGGCTGGGCGGCGCGCGACGACCGCATTCTGATCACGTTCGACAAGGATTTTGGCGAACTTGCGGCTAAGACACCATTGCCGAAGGACGCCGGTGTCGTGCTGGTTCGGATGCCGACTCCGAAATCCCCCGATGCCGGGGCAAGGCTCGCTGAATTGCTCGGAGGCCGCAGCGACTGGCTCGGCCATTTCTCGGTGATCGAACCCGGCCGTATCCGAATGCGCCCGCTCGCTTGAGAGACTGCCGCCGTCGCTCCCAGCCTCGTCCAACCGCTTCGATGGCGCGCTGCGGTTTGTCGGTTTAGCTCACGCCGGTCGAATCCGGCGCGCCCCTTAGCAGTCCCTCCGTGCTCAGATCCTCGTCGATCTCCGGCCAGTGGATCCCGAAGCCGCCGCCAGCCACTTCCCAGCGATCGCGCTGCGCCGGCGTGGCGTCGGCCAAGCGGGGATACCAAGCCAGCGGCACGGCAATGCTGCGCCCGTCCATCAGATCGACGGTCAGCCGATCCTTGTCGATCCGGACGTCACGGACCCGAATATCAGCGGACAGTACCGAAATGCTCATGCCACGACTCCAGCAACGCGGCTGAATGAGATTTGACGAGGCGACGGAGCAGCGTCAACTCGCGGCCGGGTGAACCCGAAGTTTCGGGCCAACGTCGCATCATGCAGCCAGAATTTGGCCGACTGGCCGCCCCTATCGACATGCACATGCGGCGGCTCGTTCGGTTCATGGCTGTAGAAGTAGAACCGGTACCCGTCGATCCGCAAGACCGTGGGCATCGGTTCCGCCCCAGCTTCAATTCCGCAACGGCTTCCCCGTCTCCAGCGTGTGCTCGATGCGGGCCAACGTCTTCTCGTTGCGGATCAGCTTGCGGAAGCTCTCGCGTTCCAGCTCGAGGAGGCGGTCTTCGGTCGTCTCCTCGGTGACGTCGGTGTCGCCGCCGCTAAGCACGCGGCCGATCTCGCCGGCCACCACCGCGTCGTATTCCGTCGCCTTGCCCGAGCGCACGAAGTCGCGGACCGCCATGGCGAAGCCCGCGGCCGCCGAGGGGCCGGGCAGCCGCAGCGTCACCGGGGCGGGCGGCTGGTAGCCTTCGGCCAGCGCCAGCACCCTGGCCTTGGCGTCGGCCAGCAGCCGGTCGCGGTTCATGGTGATGCCGTCGCTGGGCCGGAGGAAGTCCAGCGCGCGCGCCTGCTCGGCCGAGCGGCTGACCTGGGCGGTCGAGATCGTCTCGAAGGCCGTCGCCGCCGGCGGCATCGGGCCGCCGGGCATCTTGCGCTCGCTCAGCCGGAGCAGCAGCTCCTTGCAGCCGCCCCAGCCGGGCAGGATGCCGACACCGGCCTCGACGAGACCCATGTAGAGTTCGGCATGCGCCTGGATCGCCGAAGTATGGAGGCAGATCTCGCAGCCGCCGCCCAAGGCCATCGCCGCCGGGGCGGCGACCGTCGGAAAGGGCGCGAACTTCAGCGCCTTGTATGTTGCCTGCCCCGCCGCCTGGCCCTCCTCGACCGCCGGCCAGAGCCCGATATTCGCGGCGAAGAGCGCGATGCCGATATTGGCGCCGAGCGAGAAATTGCCGCCCTCGTTGTAGATCACGAGCCCCTTCATGCCTTTCGAGACGATGCCGATGGCCTTCTGCAGCAGCGCCATGATCTCGGCGTCGAGCGTGTTGGATTTCGAATGGAATTCGAGGCAGGCGACCCCGTCGCCGACATCCCACAGACTGGCCGACGGATTCGTCGCGAGCGGCTGAGAAGCGCGCTTAATATCCTCGAGGAGCAGCACGCCGTCGGGCCGCCGCACCGGCTTGGACGCGCCGTCAGGGCCGAGGCATTCCAGTTTCCCGGCCTCGACGCGATAGAACGATCTCCCGCGCGCGGCGGCGAGTAGCGGCGGGATCGGCAGCTTCGCCGCCTCGGCGAAGGCTGCGACCTTGTCCGCGCCGATCTGGTCGATCAGCTCGAACGGCCCCCATCGCCAGCCGAAGCCGAGGCGCATCGCCTCGTCGACGGACTGGATCGAGTCGGCGATCTCCGGCACCAGCCCGGCGGCATAGACGAGCGCCGGCACCATCGCCGCGCGGGCGAACTCGCCGCCCTTGTCGGGGAAGCCAAGCAGGTCGCCCGGCCGCCTGGCCTTGATGCTGTCGAGGTCGGGCTTGATCTCGGGCCGGTACTCGCCGGTCCTGAGGTCCATCGTCTCCTTGCGCTTGCCGGCCTCGCGGTTGATCCGCTGGAAGCCGCCCTTGCCCTTGCGCCCGGTCAGGCCGCGCTCGACCATGCTCCGGAGCAGCGCGTGCTCGCGATAGATGGCACGGTACGCATCGCCCTCGGGCAGGTTCTGCATCAGCGACCGCCCGACATGCGGCATGAGGTCGAGGCCGACCAGGTCGATAAGCGCGAAGACCCCGGTCTTGGGAATGCCGAGCGGCCGCCCCATCACGGCGTCGGCCTCCTCCACGGTAAGGCCCAGCTCCATCGCCACGTTGATCGCATTCTGCATCCAGAAGGCGCCGATCCGGTTGGCGATGAAGCCCGGACGGTCCTTGCACAGGACCACGCCCTTGCCGAGCCGGTGGTCGAAGAACTGGCTGGCCTCGGCCACCGCCTCGGCCCGCGTTTCCGGCCCCGCGACCAGCTCCAGCAGCCGCATGTAGCGCGGCGGGTTGAAGAAATGCGTGATCACGAAGTCGCGCCGGAAGCGCTCCGGCATCCCGCCGGTCAGGAGCCGGAGCGGGATCGTCGAGGTGTTGGACGCGACGATCGAGCCGTTCTTCCGCACCGCTTCCAGCTTGCGGTAGAGGTCCTGCTTGACGTCGAGCCGCTCAAGCACGGCCTCGATGATGAGGTCGCAGCCGGCGACCAGGCCCAGATCGTCCTCCAGGTTTCCCGGCGTGATGAGCCGCGCGTTCCGCTCCGCCATCAGCGGCGCCGGATCGGTCTTGGCCATGCGCTCGACGGCGCCTCGGGCGATGGCGCTGCGGTCATTCGAGCCCGGCTTGACGATGTCGAGCAGCACCACCTTCACCCCGGCATTGGCGATGTGCGCGGCGATGCCGCTGCCCATCACCCCGGCGCCGATCACGGCGGCCGACTGGATCGCCATGGCAGCCTCCTCAGACCGCTTCCAGCACGGTGGCGATGCCCTGCCCGCCGCCGATGCACTGGGTCGAGAGCGCCAGGCTCTTGCCCTCCCGCTGGAGAAGAGCCGCGGCCTTGCCGGTGATGCGCGCGCCGGTGGCACCCAGCGGATGGCCGATGGCGATGGCGCCGCCGTCCAGGTTCACCTTCGCCGGATCGATCTCGAGGTCGCGCAGGCAGGCGATCGACTGCGAGGCGAAGGCCTCGTTGATCTCGACGAGGTCGATCTGGTCGACCGATACGCCGGCGCGCTTCAGCGCCTTGCGGCTGGCCGCCACCGGACCGATCCCCATGATCTCCGGCGCGCAGCCGGCGACGGCGACCGAGCGGATGCGGGCGAGCGGCTTCAGCCCATGCTCTTTCGCGAACGCCTCGGTGCAGACGAGCGTCGCCGCGGCCCCATCGGTCAGCGGCGAAGAGGTGCCGGCGGTGACGCTGCCGGTCTCCTCGAAGGCAGGCTTGAGCCCGGCAAGCGCTTCCGCGGTCGTCTCGGGCCGGATGCAGCCGTCGACCGATACCGTGCCGCCGGGTGCCGCGATCGGCACGATCTCGTCGGCCAGCCTGCCGGCGTCGCGCGCCGCCGCCGCCTTGCGCTGGCTCGCGACGGCGAACGCCTCCTGCTCGGCGCGGGTGATCTGGTAGCGGCGGGCGACGTTCTCCGCCGTCTCGCCCATCGACACGTAGGCGGCCGGCATCTCCTTGGCGAGACCGGGATGCGGCAGCGGGTTGAAGCCGCCCATCGGCACCCGCGTCATCGATTCGACGCCGGCGCAGATGAAGGCGTCGCCGGCGCCCAGCTGGATGGCCCCCGCCGCCATGTGGATCGCCTGCATCGACGAGCCGCAGAAGCGATTGACGGTGGTGCCGGCAACCGAGATCGGCAGCTTGGCCAGGAACCCGATCAGCCGCGCCACGTTCAATCCCTGCTCGCCCTCCGGGAAGGCGCAGCCGACGATCAGATCCTCGATCGCGGCCGGATCGACCCCGGTCCGCTCGACCAGCGCCGCCACCACCTGCGCCGCCAGCTCGTCCGGCCTGACCTTGGTCAGCTCCCCCTTGCGGGCGAAATGGAAGGGCGAACGGGCATAGCCGGCGATCACGACGGGGGTCATGGGGTTTCCTCTTCGATGGCGACGCGCTCTCGGGCGGGCTCGCTCTATGTGGCGAGAGTCTATCCGCTCGGCCAGCCCCCGGCAACGAAGGCGCGGTGGGCGCAGGGCGCATGCCGGGCGCGCTCCCTCTCCCGCTTGCGGCACCGCTGTCCGGGGAATCGAAATCGGTTGCAGGCGCCGCTTCGGAGGCTCTCTTTTGTCGTCATGGCCGGCCCCAGAGCCGGCCATCCACGTGGCTCCGCGACACGGAACGACGTGGATACGCGGGTCAAGCCCGCGCATGACG